>MFGV01000018.1 GCA_001778375.1 Candidatus Firestonebacteria bacterium RIFOXYD2_FULL_39_29 | reverse complement strand
TCGCGGTACTCAAACAGTATCCGGAGGGAAAGTAACGGCGGCAGTGGATCGTTTCGGTACATATAGAGTACTGGGAACGTATGTAAGCGGTAATTTAGACAATGTGATAGCTTATCCGAATCCGTATAATCCCGCCTCGGCGATTGAAGGTAAATTGAAAATGATCAATCTGCCCATAGACTGCACAGCTACAATTTACAATATAGCCGGAGAAAAGATTAAAGAGATAAAAGAATCAGACCTGGGTAATTTAGGCTGGGTAGAATGGGACGGAAAAAATGAGAGTAATGAATCAGCAGCCCGGGGCGTTTATTTGTATGTGATTGTCTCGCCGGATGGAAATAAGAAAGTCGGAAAGGTTGCAGTAATAAAATAAGTCGCTCGATTTTAGTGAGAAATTATTGCCGGTACATTCCTTGTAAAGACAAAGATAAAATATGGAAATTCCTCTTGAACATTTTTTACTTGCCTAATATTCGCCTGCCCGCCATTCTTTTTGGAGGGATTGTGGGGCCATGCTATCCTGGCTCTTCCCCATCTGTCTTTTTTGAGGGCAGTGTCTTTTATTCAATACTGCTTAACAGTATTTGGCTTTTATCGTTTTGAACTTCACAGTTGACACTTTTCACTTTTAGTAATATACTCTTATTTGTGCTGCGTTATATAGTTCAAATAAGAAGTACAAGTATGAGCACTTTTCTGTATATTGGTGTATTTTTTATATTATTTAGCCAAAGTAGTATTGGCACTGATCTTGGGAAAATCCAGTTTTCAGTGCCTTCTCCCAATCCGATAAGAGCAGGTGAAAAAATAACATTCCAGATAGTAAGCATTAATGTCGGGACTGAGAACTGGAAACCGGGGGATTATTATTTTGAAGCCGAAATCTATGACTCAGAAAAAAAATTGATAAGAAAATCCCCCAGATTGTACAGTAATGTTCAAACCAAACCGGGGGAATCGGTGCTGGCTTATCTGCCCTATAATTTGCAGGATGATTATTCCGGGAAATATTTTTACAAAGTGAATCTGGTAAACCTTAACCAGCTGCTCGTTTCCACAGATTATTATGATTTTGACATTCTTCCCAAACCGCCCGAGCCGCCGAAGGTACTGATGAAAGGCAACATGGCATTAGCTTACAAGAAAAGCGACCGGTCAAATTATCTTTGGAATTTTAATTTGAATTTAATCGGACAGGTTTACGGAAAAACCATCACTGCCAACACCTATGTGGATTATTCCGAGGCGGAAAATGTAAAACTGGACCGGGCACTCCTGAATTATTATGACGGGGAGTTCACCGGCTCGCTCGGTGATATCAGTATGGAACTTCTAAAATTCACGCTTTCCGGGGTTCTGGTCCGGGGCGCGGCTTTTGATCTGAAAACGGAGAGTGTTAACGCCATGCTTATAGGCGGGCGGCTCGTGCAGTCCAGAGAAGGCACGGATACATCAGCCGGATCCTACATGCAGTATGTTGCAGGTTCGAAAATATCTTTCCCTCTCAAGGAAAAGGATTTTAATATTGAACCGGGAGTTTCCGTGAGCTATGCCGCGGACGATAGAAGTTCGATAAGCAACTCCGGTCCGGGGATTACTCCGGTTGACGATATGGTTTACAGCGGAAATATTGCCGTTTCCTGGAAAGAAAATGTGAAAGTATTGGGCGAGATAAGTTATGCGTTTTATGACCCGGACACTTTTACCGAAGCGGAAAAAACAAAAGACAGTGCCTGCCGGTTTTCAACTGCTCTAAATCTTTCAGGTATATTATTTAACGCGGGTTATCAGCGGGTCGGCGCAGGTTTTGTTTCCAAAGGCAGTCCGGCGTTCGGTAACGATAAAGAAACCTATGACGCGTCGGCTTCCATGGGACTCGGGGGAAGCTCCAGTTTCTCTTCGAGTTATAATTTCTCCCGTGATAATTTAAACAGTGATCCCGGAAAATTAACCAACAATATCCTGACTCTGGCGTCTACGGCAAATATTTCGCTGGCGCCGGGCTTGCCGGTGTTGATACTGGGTTATAATTACAACTCCATGCTGGCGGATAATGTTGCTTTGCTGGATAACAACACTAACAGTTATCTTGCGGCTTTGAATTACAGTTTGGAAGCTTTTAACGCTTCCATGAGCTATCAGAACTCCTATTTCGCGGATAATACGCCGAGATTATCAAGTTTGAAAACAACCAGCTCGAATTTTAGATTGAACACGATGCTGCTGCCCAATCTCTCTTTATCCGGGGGCGTGACCCTGACGAGCGTGGACAGTATTGCGAACAGCAATTCTACCGGCTCCCTGTCGGTCGATGCAGGCGGGACGTTTCAGGTCATACCCGAGAAGCTCAGTTTGAACGGCTTTGTAAATTATACCAGGAGAAGTGATCTGCTGAATACCACCGGAAACTCGACAAAAAACGCCAGCCTTGAAGCAAATTATAATCTCTCTTCCAGCTTCAGTCTGTCAGCAGGGTATACACTTACAATATACTCCGACGGGATAGTCCCGGGGAATGCTTATACGGACAATATAATAAGCACCCGGTTGAATTACATGTTCTAGGTTTGCAGAAAATGTAAGAGAAATTACTATAATAATTAGTGAAAAAACCGAAAAATGCGGTATACTCTACTATATATAAAATATACCAATAAAGAGGTGATTTTTCTGAAGTCAAGGGGTTGTTTTGCTGCTTTCTTCTTACTTTTAGCTTCGCATCTATACGCCGTGGATATTACTATTTCAGCAGTTAGCGTCTCAGATTCTTTGGGTATTTCCCGTCCCCAGTACTCCTCCACAGAGCCGTTAAATTTAAATATAAAATGCACGAGTACCAAGGATGTTTTAAAAATTAATTTTACTTTTACCGTGAAAGATCCGGCGGGAAAACAGGTGTTGAATCACACCGGGAATTCCATTCTGGGAAAAGTAGGACCGGGAGGGTCTTCGCTTAAAAACCTTCCGATGACGTTTTATACGATTCCGGGAACTTATACTTTTACAGGTACGGTGACCACGAATGAAAGCGCGACGGATTCTAAATCAGTTACTTTTACAGTGACCTCGCCTTACGTTACTTTGTTTTATCCGCCAAATAATATAAAAGATTTGAACGACAGTCCTCTGACTTTTCGTTGGGTGGCTTCAGGAGCTTCCACCTATAATGTCTACGTGGATACGTCAACCGGTTTTTCGGATCCTATCTGGCTTGCGAGTTCTACGCTCAATTCCATACAATATCCGGACAATCCTTCCAACCCCAGGCAAAAACTAAATGCCGATACGGTCTACTGGTGGAAAGTGACAGGCCTGGACGGGAGTGGGAAAGTTGTAGCCAGCACCAAGACACCGTTTAACTTTACCGTTAAAGTGGCCTCGCAGCCCGTGTTGATAAAAGATATTGCCGCTACAAATATAGGTCTGATCGACTGGACGGGTTCTTTCACGGATAAGCTGTATGCGTTTGTCAAACAGGACCTCAAAATAGCCGTGCGGGTGGAAAATAAGGGTAATACCGCGCAATCAAGTATTGCCGTAAGATTATTTATAGACAGCAAACAGTCGGGTGAAGTTAAAACCGTGGATTTTCTGGAAATAGGCGCCGCAAAAAATGTAGAGTTTACTTTTAAGTTCGAACCCCTGCGCGAGGGAATTTTCATGCCGACGGTTTCAGGTCTGGTCGATTTTAAAGATGATAATGACAGAAATAATATGATAACGAAAGGCCTGCAGATAGAGCCGGATACCGCGGAGATTTCCGGCAGGGTCACCATAAAAAATACCCAGCTTGGACTGGCAGGGGCTTCCGTTTCTTATGATAACCTGCTGGTGAAGGGTGAGGTGTTAACGGACAGTAACGGTAATTATAAACTGTTAAAACTTCCCGTGGGGACGGGTATGCTCTACAAATTAAAAGCGTCAAAGCTGCCGGCCTTTAAAGCTGATGAAAAGAGCGTTACCCTGCTTGACAAGACCGCTAAAGTACAGAATTTTGAGGTGGATTTTAATAAGAGTTTTGTAAAGGGAAAGATAAAAGACAAAAAGGGAAAATATTTACAGGGTGTGCTTGTGGTCTTGACCAATAATAAAACTGCGGAAAAATTCAATATAACCACGACTGAGACAGGGGAGTACATCTTTAATGATATTATCCCGGCCGATGTTGATGACAGGGAATACTCCGTAGATATTGAGCTGAAGGGCTTTAAAAAGAACGGTATGAAAGTGAAAGTGTTTTACAGCAAAGAAAATGATGTTGATCTGGACCTTGAGGAAGAAGCTTTGGTGCAGGAGGTGAATATCCTCGGCAGGGTGGTGGGCGAGGACGGTAAAGGTTTGGCAGATGTCAGTATTTCTTACGACGGTGTACAAAAAGGCGAAGTTAAAACCAGCGAAGGCGGTAATTTTCTGATAAAAGATGCGGTTATCGGAAAATATATTTTGAAGCTGTCTAAAACAGGTTATCTGACACCTGCGCTTTTCAGCGTGGAATTAAAGGAAAAGAAGGCCTTTGTGATCGGGGCCGATATAAAGCTTAGTTTGGCTAAGAGTTTCATTAAAGGCAAAATACAGGATAAAAAAGGAAATCTTTTAAAAGACGTAAAAGTGCTTCTTGCAAATAATAAAACTGAGGAAAAAAACAGTACGACGACAAATGATAAAGGAGAGTACGGCTTTACAAGCCTCCTTCCTTCCGATATTGATGACCGGGAATATACAATTGATGTTGAATTAACAGGGTACATAAAGAACTCTGCAAAAGCAAAAGTACTATTAGGCAAAGAACAAAGTATTGATCTTGAAATGGAAGAGGAACCGCCGGTGAATATCCTCGGAAAAGTAGTGGGCGGGGACGGGAAAGGTCTGGCTGAAGTTGTAATTTCTTTTGACGGGGCGCTGAAGGGCGAAGTTAAAACCAATGAAGGCGGTAATTTCCTTATTAAAGATGCCATCATCGGAAAATATACTTTAAAAATTGCCAAAACAGGTTATAAAGTACCGGCCCCTCTGGAAGTGGAGTTGAAAGAAAAGAAAGCGTTTGTGATAAAGGATGATATTAAACTTCTGGTTGAACCGGTGAATATAACCAAGGAGCAGGTGCTGTCTGTGTTTAAGGAACTTTTAAAGAGCAATCAGGTCGTACTGGAAGCCATTAACGGTTATGAGTTGACCGATATTGAAACAAAAGGGGATCTGACAGAGATCATGAAAAACCTGAGCGGAAAGAAGAGTGTTATCACCGACGTGAAAATCGAGGTTGAGCCATGAAGAAACTTACGGTTATACTTATAGCGGTCTTACTTTCGGTGCCGGCTTTACGGGGGGAGGACGCTGCTTCTAAAAAACCTGCGATGGCAATACTGGCCGCCATCTCGGGTAAAGTAGAAGTAAAATCCGTAACTACCGGTAAATTAGTACCTGCAAAACAGGGTATGTTCTTATATGAAGGAGATCTTATCAAGACAGGCGATAACGGCAAGGCCTCGCTTTTTTTCATGGAAGGGAGTGAAATAAAAATATCCTCCGTCTGTGAAATAATCCTTGAGGGAAAAGATATGAAAAATGCGGGGGATACCTCCTCCATGAAAGTCGTGGCAGGCAGGATCTGGGCAAAATATTTAAAGCAGGAGAAAGCCGTAAAAATAGTAACGCCTACGGCTATCTGCGCTGTGAAGGGAACTGAGTTCGAAGTAAATGTGCTTGATCAGAACAGGACCGAGGTTATAGTCATAGAAGGATTACTGGAACTTATGAATAGTCTTGGAAAAGTTATGGCGGGAGCTTCTACAAAGACCACTATTATGGCCGGTCAGCCTCCGGAGCCGCCGCAGACAACAGATCTGAGCAAGCGTGATAAATGGGAAACGACTATTCAGGACGCGCCAAACAAGAAAAATATAATTATAAAGTTAAAAACAGGCGACAAAGAAGACGAAATCAAATTAAAATTTAAGAAAAAGTGACAAAAAATATTCAATAAGTTCTTGTATTATGTTTTTGTCATCCCGGAATACGGCTTTAAGTATATCAGGGATCCAGTGTCTGATTTGTTTTATCTCGGCAGCTATACTGACGGATGAGGAAAAAGTGAAAAAAGCAAAAACAGCAGGCATAGAAAATATAGCTAATAAAGGTAAGAATGCAGCCTTTATTTATATTGTGCTTGTTGTTATCGCGGCTGCGGTGATCTTTTTCGTTTTACAGATAAAAATTAAACCGGTATTAAATCCGTTTGATTCCGTAAAATGTGTTTCTTTACTCAAGACGGAGGGTCTAAGGACTGAGTTTAAAGTAAAAGAAAAAGTAAAACTGATGTATGAGCTCCGGCTTGAGAATTTTCCTGAATACGAGTGTATATTTAAGCTTAATATAGTCGATCCTGCAAACGTGCAGGTGTTTTCAGTAACAAAACCGGTAAAGCTTGTTGCAAAAGATGGTCCCAAACAGCTTGATTTTGAATATAGTATTCCCGCTGAGGCGAAAATCGGCGTTTACAAGGTTGAGGCCTCGTTTTCTGACGGTAAAGAGACGATAGTTTCTCTTTTACAAGAAAATTTCAGTGTGATTGAAAATGTAAGTGCGCAGGTAAAAATACTAAATACTATTGCTCCCCAAAAACCGGGGACAAAAATAAAGATAGAAGCTGAAGTGAAGAATACGGGTGAAAAAGATTATGAGTTCAAAACGGGTTTAAATATATTAAAAGACGGTAAAAACATCTGGTATAAAAACGGAAATGTTTTTCTGAGAGTTAATGAAACAAAACAGATAGATTTTGAATATGATCTGCCGGCTTCGCTGATTGATGGCGGGAAATGCATTGCACGGGTGGATGCCGGGAAATACTCTTCCGCGCAGATACCTTTTGAGATACTGCCGTTTGAGGTAAAAGGTGAAATTTTATTCAAAAGTGCGGATTTGGGCAAGGTAAAGCTCAAAGAGCAGGTAATTGCCGGCGTAGAAGTTAAAAACACCGGAGAAATAAAAAAAATCTTCAGTTTGTCTGCGGAAATAAAAGGACCGTGGGATTATACTTACAAATTCCCTATGCAAAAAACGGATTTAGCCGTAAATGAAGCAAAACAGGTAGAGCTGACCAGAGATATAGAAGATACCTGTAGAGAAGGAATTTACAATATACAGCTGGCTCTTTATGCTGATGTCATGGGAGTTTCTAAGAAAACAGACGAAAAGCAGTTTAAATATGAAGTTATGGATACCTCTCCCGAGATTAAGTTTCTGAATTTCGACCTCTCAGCGCAGGCCGGGGAGAAAGTTTATCTAAAAATAAAAGTAAGTGACGACAGAGAAATCAAAGATGTAAGAATAACCTATATAAACCCCGAGGGCAGAGAGAATAAAACAGTAAAAATGGTAAATGTGCAGGGAACCAAACTGGAAGGCATTTACAGTTACGAGTCGGCGAAGTTCGGCAAAAGCGGTAAGTTCTCCTTCTATATAGAAGCCACAGACAGCAAACCCCAAACGACAAAAACAGAACCGTACAATGTGACGGTGTTGAAACCGTAAAGAAGCAAGGACAGCAAGAACAGCAAGGGAAGAAAGAGGAAGTTGAGCAAAGGTATAATATTGAGAAAAAGGATAAATATCTATCCTTAAAGTTTTTTCTCAATCCGCCTGGGTGGATAAAACCATAAACCCTTTGCGAAATCCGCCTAGGCGGAGGAAGAAAGTTGAGGAGATTTAAAATATATATAGTCCTTGGAATCTCCGAAATCTCGTCAGCTAAGCTGACGGATTGAGCGGGGTTTAGCCCGCGTAGGAATAAAAGAATGGAAAAAAGGAAAAAAACATATTTTGAGAAAATAATAAATACCAGGCGGGTATTATTATTTGTACTTTTATCCGTTCTTCCTGCTTTTGCGGAAGTGCCTGCTGTAACAAACATAGCGCCGGCAAACGGTAATAATAATTCTTCAACTACAGTTACCATTAATGGAACCGGTTTTTATAACGGCGGGAGCTCTTCGGCTGTTACAGAAATTAAATTAGACGACGCGCTAAATACATCTTTAGCAATATATAATGTAGCAAGCAATACTGTAATAACCGCGACTGTGCCTTCCGGTATCCAGGCGGGTACGTTCAATGTGAAAGTTACCACTGCCGGAGGGACAAACACAACAAGCACGCAAACATTTGAAGTTATTGATAATTCTGCACCGATTTCCGTGGTAGTGGCCCCTGTAAACGGAACTTACCTCAAGGCTTTACCAACCATTTCCGGAACGGCAACAGACGAAACGGGAATTAGTAATGTAAAAACAAGTATTAAAAATATTACGGATACTTTGTATTGGGACGGTGCTTCTTCCTGGGGTGCTTCGCAGACCTGGATTATGGCAACGGGTTCGAATGTCTGGGGTTATGTTGCTCCGTCCTGGACAAACGGGAAAATTTATGTAATTCAATCAAAAGCAACGGATACTGCGAGCAATGCCGAAACACCATCGGCAGGCAGTACGTTTATCTTCGATGATCAAGCACCCTCTTCAACCGTTACCACTCCGGTAAATGGAACACAGGTGAGTATTTTAGTTGTGCTGGCGGGTACCGCCTCGGATGCTACTTCTCCTGTCGCAACGGTAAAGGTGGCTGTTAAAAACTCAACAGATAATTTTTATTGGAGTGGAGGGGCTTGGGTTGCTCCGCATACCTGGCTTAATGCAACCGGAACCAACAGCTGGAGTTTGGATTCGTCGTCCGTTACCTGGTCAAACGGGAAAAATTATTTAATACAATCAAAAGCTTCTGATGGGGCCGGCAATGATGAAACCCCGGGCATGGGAAATACATTTTTATATAATGCCTCAGATTTGCCTGCTGTAACAAACGTTGTCTCTAACAGCGGGTCCAACCTGTCGCCGGCAACAATAACAATCACCGGAACGGGCTATTTCGCCGGCGGGAGTTCTTCAGCTGTAACTGCAGTAAAGTTTGATGATATCTCTAATACGGTTCTAACCATTTTAGGGTCGACCATAACGGATACAGAAATAACAACCGTGTTTGTACCTCCGGGCATTCAGGCCGGCACTTACAACGTACTGGTCACAACCTCAGCCGGGACTAATACGACGAGCGCGGTAAAATTTATTGTGACAACCAATCAACCGGCGGTATTTAATGTAGAACCTGCAGCAGGAAGTAACTCGGGACCGACGACAACTACAATTACAGGGATGGGCTTTTTCGGAGGTACTGTTTCCGGCAATGTAGAAGGTATTAAATTGGATGATGGGTCTAACACTGCCTTTACCTCATATTCTGTTTATAATGATACTACGCTATTAAACGCAATAATCCCTGCCGGAGTAACTGCTGGGACTTACAATGTTCTGGTGAAAACCGGCGGCGGGTCGAACCCGTCAAGTGGGGTGAAATTTGTTGTGACAGGGGCGGGCGGCGGTGCTCCAATAGTTACAAATGTAACCCCCGGGACAGGTGGTAACATGTTCTCAACTACAATTACCGTAACAGGAACAGGTTTTTATGGTGGAGTGGGTTCGGCGGTAGTTACCGATGTTAAATTGGATGATCCCGGGAGTATTTCTTTGATCGGGTATGGTGTAGTAAGTGATACTATACTAATGGGGGTGGTGCCTTCCGGCATTCAAGGTGGTTCTTATAACGTAAAAGTGACAACGCCGGGCGGGACGAACGCTACAAGCGCGGTAAAATTTGTCGTGACAACCACTCCTCCCGGTGTTCAAAATATATCGCCCTCAACCGGAAGCAATAGTGCCCCGACAACAATTATGATAGACGGTGATCAATTCTATGGCGGAACAGCCTCGGCAAATGTATTTAACATCAAATTAAATGATGGCCTAAATACTTTTTTGACAGGCTATACAGTAATTAGTAATACAGTAATCCAGAATGCAATAATCCCTTCCGGAGTAACAGCCGGGACTTATAGTGTTAAGGTAACAACAGGCGGCGGGACAAACGCCACGAGTGTACAAAAATTTGTCGTAACGACCACCGCACCGACTGTGGCAAGTATAACTCCGATCGGAGCATTTGATAATACTTCTGCAAATGCTTTAACAATCTTTGGGACCGGGTTTTTTGGAGGAACGGGAACCTCTAACGTTACGTCTATATCCGTAAACGGCGCGGCGGTAACCATTCCCGCGGCAGGCAGTATAACAGACACATGGATTCCGGGAGCGATAATGCCTCCGGGTATTCCTGCAGGTACATATAATATATCGGTGACTACAGAAAGCGGGACCGGAACAGGGACTAATCTGGTGACGGTGTTTTCCGGCGGCAGTGTTCCAACGGTCGTAACCGTATCCCCGTCTACCGGTAATAATAATTCTTCAACTACAATTACGGTAACCGGAACAGGGTATTTTGGCGGGGGAAGTTCGGCGGAAGTTACCGGAATTAAACTTGATGATTCCGGGAATACCGCTTTGACCGGTTACACGGTGATGAGCGATACAGCGTTAAGCGGTGCAGTTCCTCCTGGCGTACAGGGCGGCACCTACAACGTACTGGTCACGACACCGGGCGGGACCAATGCAACCGGTGTACAAAAATTTACTGTACTTGATAATACTTTCCCTTCTTCCGCCGTAACTTATCCGGCAACCGGGAGTTATCTTAAAGCCCTTGTAAATTTCACCGGAACGGCGACGGACGAGACGGTTCTTAATAATGTGAAAATAAGCATCAGGAATACGACCGATACGCTTTATTGGGATGGCGGCGGCTGGTCCGGTTCTGTTAACTGGTTGGTTTGCACCGGAACAACAAACTGGACTTTTGTTTCGCCCGGTTTGACCTCGGGAAAAACTTATATTGTGGTATCAAAAGCGACTGATAATGCGAGCAATACCGAAACGCCTTCATCTGCGGTAACATTCATTTTTGACAGTTTGGAGCCGGTTTCAGCAGTTGTAAATCCTGCAAATGGGTCGGCAGTGAAGTCATTAAGTACATTATCTGGAATAGCGGCGGACAGTTCTTCCGGAGTTGCCCTGGTAAAGACTTCTATCAGAGATCTGACAATCAATAAATATTGGAACGGTGTTATATGGGATGATCCGGCTGCCTGGGTGACCGTAACAGGAACAACTAACTGGACTTATATCGCGCCGGTATGGGTGAACGAGAAAGCTTATGAGATCAAAACGACCGCGACGGATGTCGCAGGTAATGTTGAAATACCGGGCGCAGGGATTACTTTCCTTTATGATAATCAGGAACCGGCTTCAACTATCACCTATCCAAACTTTCCTACAACAAATACTGTGCCTGCGCTTTCCGGAACGGCCTCGGATAATGCTTCAACGGTTGTAGTTGTTAGTTTAAATATTTACAATATCACAGACACTACTTATTGGACGGGTGGAGCGTGGGCGGCGAATACCTGGGTAAATGCTATTGGCACAAGTAATTGGACCTTCACCGGCCCTACCTGGGCAACCGGGAAGCAATATATTGTAAGGTCAAAGGCCAAAGACGGCGCGGGCAACGAGGAAACAACCGGCGCAAGTTATACCTTCTGGTATGACGATACTCCGCCGGCATCTTCTATATTTGCACCTGCGAATGGGGTCACAGTTAGTTCGCTTCCCGTGCTTTCCGGTGGGTGTTCGGATGCCACTTCCGGCCTGCAAAATATGAAAATAATGATAAAAAATGTTACTGATACTACTTATTGGAATGGTGCTGTCTGGGATGTTTCCGGAAACTGGCTAAATACAACAGGAATAAACCCGTGGAACTATTCCAGCCCGGCCTGGATAAGTGGAAATACTTATCTAATAAAATCAAAAGTGGATGATACCGCCGGCAATCAAGAAGCGCCGGGCGCGGGAAATTCATTTATTTTTGATAGTCAAGCGCCAACCTCCGCTATTGTTACTCCGGCTAACGGAGTGCCGTTAAAGAGTTTGACGGCTCTTTCCGGTACCGCAACGGATTCCAACTCCGTTACACTTGTGCAGCTCTCGATAAAAAATATTACGGATACTACTTATTGGACAGGATCGGTTTGGGGGGCTTCTACCTGGGTGGCCGCAACCGGAACAAATAACTGGAGTTATTCTGCGCCGGCCTGGACCTCCGGAAATAGTTATGGAATTCAGTCAAAAGCAACTGATAATACAGGCAATGTCGAAACACCCGTTGCGGCAATAAGTTTTATTTATGATACTACTACGCCTTCGTCAACTGTGACACAGCCGGTAAATGGTTCTTCCGTAAACGGTGGACCTGCTTCCCTTCTGGGTACGGCTTCCGATAATATTACCGTCGGGGCAATAGGTGTGTCAATCAAGGATACAGACGCTAATAAATATTACAACGGCGCAGACTGGTCTTCCAATGTGGAGGTCTGGCTTGCTGCCACGGGAACAACTTCCTGGAGCAAAGTAAGTCCGGCCTGGACTGACGGTGTAAATTATCTTATTCGTTCCAAAGCTACGGATGCTGCGGGTAATGTTGAAACCCCGGGCGCGGGAAATTCCTTTGTTTATTTTGTGCCGGTTGACCATCTGGATGTTTACGGTATACCTGACCCTGTGGTGATTGGTACTCTGCAATCCGTAACGGTAATGGCAAAAGACGCCGGTAATAATCAGGCAAAAGGTTATGCAGGTACCGTGACTTTCACAAGTAATGATACCGACAGCAGAAAACAGCTTCCTGCGAATTACACTTTCCTGCCGGGTTCCGGCGGGGATAACGGTGTGCATACCTTTACCAATCAAGTGAAACTTATGACTGTGGGTTCCATCTGGGTGAGGGCGACGGATACGGTGACCGGTACGATAACAGGGCAGCAGAGTTTAACCGTTAACCCGGATGCTGCGATTAAACTGCAGCTGTTGGTTCCCGGTGAAGTAAGCGCGCCTATTGAAGTGTCGGGAAAAACCGGCACACCTTCCGCGCAGACGGCGGGAAGCACGTTCAATGTTACAGTCAACTGCACCGACCAGTATTATAATAAAGTTACATCAGCAAATCCTCAGGTTCAGATATCAACGAGTGATCTGTATGATACGGAGCCGGCTGCGGCATTCTTAACTCTTGGAGCTAAGACATATTCCGTAACGCTTGTAACCGCAGGAACGGCGGTAATAACCGCAACGGATCTGGGTTCTGTATATACGACCGGAGCAACCTCGAATATAACGGTGAATGGAAATATAGCGACCAGGTTGCAGCTTTTACTCCCCGGAGAAACAGCGGCTGCCGGAATGGGTACCGGAACTCCGGGAAAGACGGGAACGCCGTCAGCCAGGACTGCGGGTGCCGCGTTCAATGTGACAGTTAATTGTGTGGATGACTGGTATAATAAAGTCACTGCTGCACCTTTGGTGGAGATCACAACTTCTGATATAAATGCTGCGTCGGTCGCTCAAGCAACGCTCGTTTCCGGAACGAGAACATTTAGTGTGACTTTACTGACCGCGGGAGTTACGACTATCACCGCTACGGATGTTGACGGAATTGGTCCCTATTACTCGGCCTCAGCAAGTCCGGCCGTGACCGTAAATATGAATATTGCTTCGAAGTTACAACTTCTTCTTCCGGGCGAAACGGCGGTTGCCGGGACACCACTTGGGAAAACCGGAATACCTTCAACCAGAACAACGGGAGCATCGTTCAATGTGACGGTAAACTGCACGGATAACTGGTGGAATATTGTAACCGCAGCCTTACAGCCGGAAGTGCTGATAACTACAAGTGATCTATATGATGCAGAGCCGGTCACAGCAATACTTGTCTCCTCTACTAAGACCTTCTCTGTCACACCACAAACTTCCGGAAGTGTAGTAATCACTGCAACAGATACTTTAGGTACCGGAACAAATTACACCCAAAATGTAAGCCCTAGTACGGCAGTAGATCCGGGCACTGCAGTAAAACTGCAGCTATTAGTGCCGGGAGAGATTGCGGTTGCCGGAATGATGACCGGGACTCCAGGAAAAACGGGAACACCCTCTGTCCGGACTGAAGGAACGGCGTTTAATGTGACTGTTAACTGTGTGGATGTAAATTGGAATAAAGTTGTTTCCGCTAATCCGCAGGTTCAAATATCAACTAATGATCCGTTTGCTACAGCGCCTGCATCTGCGTTCCTGGTAGCCGGCACCAGGACTTATAATGTAACACTTGTGACGGCAGGAACGGCGGTAATAACCGCTACGGATTTGGGTTCAGTATATACTTCCTGCGCGAGCCCGAATATAACAGTGAATACAGGTGCGGCGGCTAAACTTCAGGTTCTGGTTCCCGGAGAAACAGCCGTACCCGGATCTCCATCAGGAAAAACCGGAACGCCTGACGTTCAGGTGGCAGGAACAGGATTTGTCGTAACTGTAAATTGTGTGGATGCTAACTGGAATAAAGATACAGCTGCAAACCCGCAGGTACAAATATCAACAAATGATCCGAACGATTCAGAACCCGGCGCCTTGTTTTTATCCGGAGGTACAAAGACCTTTAGCGTGACAGCGGTGACAGCGGGAACGCTGATAATAACCGCGACAGATCTGGGTTCTGTGTATACGGCAAATGCAACTCCAAATATCACGGTAGATAACGGCGCAGCTGTAAAATTGCAGCTCTTGGTCCCGGGAGAAACAGCGGTGCCCGGATCTCCGACCGGAAAAACCGGAACTCCAGCCGTGCAAGTCAGCGGCGCAAGCTTTGTAGTGACGGTAAATTGCGTGGATGCTAACTGGAATAAAAATAATACGGCAAACCCGCAGGTACAAATTACAACGAGTGACACGTCTTCTACCGAACCAGCACCGGCTTTCTTGACACTCGGAACAAGGGTATATAGTGTGACACTGGTAACAGCGGGAACGGCGGTATTAACCGCTACGGACCTTGGTTTCGTATATACTTTAAATGCTTCTCCTAATATAACCGTAAATACACTTCCGGCAACGAAACTTCAGCTTTTGGTCCCGGGAGAAACAGCGGTTGCCGGTATGATGACCGGAACTCCCGGAAAGACGGGAACTCCTACTGCGTGGACAGCCGGAACGGGCTTTATTGTAACAGTGAATTGCGTGGATGCCAACTGGAATAAGGATATAACCTCGACCCCTCAGGTCAGGATAACTACTAATGATCTGTATGATACGGAACCGGCCGCGGCATTCCTGGTTGCCGGAACGAATACTTATAATGTAACGTTTGTGACCGCAGGAACAGCCGCAATTACAGCTGTGGACCTGGGTTCGGTATATACTGCAGATATTAGTCCGAGCATAAATGTAAATAATGGTACCGCAACAAAGTTACAGCTTTTATTACCGGGCGAAGCAGCTGTTGCCGGTAAACTTACCGGAACTCCTGGAAAGGCCGGCACACCTTCGGTAAGAACAGCGGGTACGGCGTTTAATGTAACTGTAAATTGCGTAGACAACTGCTGGAATATCGTAACTGGCGCAGTACAGCCGGAAGTAATTATTACTACTAGTGAACTAAATGATTCAGAGCCGGCAGCGGCAGTACTGGCGGCCTCTACAAAGAGCTTTGCCGTTACCTTACTGACTGCCGGGAGCGTGGTAATCACAGCTGCAGATACTCTGGGTTCAGGAACGAACTACACTCAGAATGTAAGCCCGGCGGTAACCGTAAATGCCGGACCTGCAGCGAAATTAAACCTCTTCGTTCCGGGGGAAGTGGAAGTTCCGGGAGAACCTATGGGAAAAACAGGAACTCCTTCGACCCGGACAGTCGGTGTTGCTTTTGCGGTTACGGTAAACTGCGTGGATGATAACTTTAATAAAGTAACGTCTGCGAACCCGCAGGTTAAAGTATCAACGAACGATTTGTTTGATACGGAACCTGCACCGGCTTTCTTAACGCTGGGGACAAGGACCTTTAATGTAACTCTGATAACGGCGGGAACAGCGTCAATAACCGCGGCAGATTTGGCTTCTATATATACAACGTTTATAAGAGGCACCATACCGGTAAACGGCGGCTCTGCGGTAAAGTTACAGCTTTTAGTCCCCGGAGAGGGAACTCTTCCCGGATCAGCTTCCGGAAAAACCGGCACTGCTGGAACTGTAACTGCAGGAACAGCATTCACGGTAACCGTAAACTCGGTAGATGCGGGGTGGAACAAAGTTACTTCCTCAAATCCGTCGGTAAGTGTAAACAGCTCGGATCTTTACACGCCTTCGTCAACAGCGGTGTTAGCAAGCGGAACCGGAACATTTGTAGTGACCTTGAAGACGGCGGGGGTAAGTACTCTGACTGCGGCAGACGCAGGCGGGACAAATTTAACGGCGAATACAAGCCCGAATCTAACGGTAAATGCGGGTGCGGCGGTGAAGTTACAGCTCTTAACGCCGGGCGAAGCGGCAGTTGCCGGGTCGCCCACGGGAAAAGCAGGCGTCCCTTCAACACAGACTGCCGGAACAGCGTTTGCGGTGACGGTTAATTGTACGGATGCCAACTGGAATAAAAATATAGCGGCAAATCCGCAGGTTCAAATAAATACAAATGACCTGCTGGATACGGAGCCGGCGCCCTTGTTCTTAGCCGCAGGAACGAAGACGTTTAATGTAACATTTATGACGGCGGGAACAGCGTCAATAACCGCTGCGGATCAGGGTTCGGTCTACACTTTAAGTGTAAGCCCTGTGATTACCGTAAATCCTCCCATTCCGGTTATTTCCGTGATAGAACCTCTGCTTGGTTACAATATTTATACAACTACAATTACAATTTCCGGAACAGGGTATTTTGGAGGCGGGAGTTCTTCTAATGTGCAGTCAATAAAAATAGCGACTATGCCTTCCGATACAAACATGGACTACAGCGGAGCCGGTATTTCAAATACGGTAATAAGCGGTGCCGTGGTTCCTTTGGGTCTGCCCGCCGGAATTTATGATATTAAAATAACAACCGGTGTCGGTACGGCAACAAGTCCTTCTAAGTTCACGGTAATGAATTTGATAGCCGGAAAAGTCACAACACCGGACAATCTGCCGATCGCCGCGGTAAGTGTTGAATTGAAACTAAACGAGGTGCTACTTGCTTCGGGAACAACCGATGTAGACGGAAAGTACCGTATTTCCGCGATAACGGCGGGAGAATATTCAATTTTGGCTTCGGCTCAGACCCTGGAAGGTTATATAAGCAGCGCCTTCCAGCCGACAACAGAAACAATAAATAACATGGATTTTCAAATAGCCGTCACCTATTCCCTGGGTGAGATCTCGGGTGTAGTGCCGCTTCAGTTTGCCAAAAAATATGCTCTGGCAAAGGCTCCGGGTAAAGCCATGAGTATCAGCGGTCAGGCACTGGCGGTGGAATTGTGGCAGGGGAGCAGGAAAATGATAAGAATAGAGCCGGATGCAAACGGTAATTTCAAAATACCCAATTTGCTCTCCGGAAATTATGCCGTAAAAGGTTTTTACGGGGATATTGAAGTTTCAAATAAGCAGCTGACGGTGCATAAAGGGGAAAAGGTGACAATAAACCTTGCCGTAGAGGCGTTACAGGAAGAAATGGTTTACAACTTCCCGAATCCGATAAGCGGCGGTGTCACAACATTTAAGTTCACCTCCGGTTATGCAAATATGGAAGCAGAAATAAAGGTATTTAACCTGGCTGCGGAACTCATAAGAACGATCACAGACAGTGAGATTGATAAGACAGGATCTCCGGTGTATAGGTATGACTGGAACTGTACAAACAACCTGAATGAGAAAATTGCCAGCGGCGTCTATATTTATCAAATAACCGCAAAAGATAAGGTAACAGGAGAGACAAAGAAGGTAACAAAGAAAATGGCAGTCATTAAGTGAAGCAAACAAAGCAAGGACAGGAAGAACAGCAAAAACAGAAAGTTAAGTGGAGAAAGGAAAAAAATAAATAATAACACATTGGTATAGAACGTGAGTAACATGACAACGTGAAACGTTTAACGGCATTCGGAGACTTAAAGGAATGATATGAAGAAAATAGCGGCATACATACTCGCGGTTTGTTTGTGCGCGGCCTGGGTCGGTGCGGAGACCGGGACGACCGGAGCGGCTTTCCTTAAGCTTGGGATCGGAGCGCGGCCTATCGGTATGGGAGAGGTGTTTGTCGGTCTTGCAGATGACGTGAACTCCCTTTACTGGAACCCGTCGGGTTTGGTGGAAATTAAGCAAACCCAGGTTATGGCGATGCATAGCGAATGGCTGCAAAATATCAGGTACGAAGTGTTGAGCTATGCCCAGCCCCTGGATAAAAATAATTATTTAGGCGGATATGTGCTTTATCTATATTTGAACGATCTGGAAAGAAGAAGTGCCGATACATCCTCCTACGAAGGTTTGTTTGGCGCTTATGACCTGGTTGTTGACGTTGCTTATGCTTTCCGGCTTGACGAAAAATTATCCATAGGCGGGGGCGTGAAGTTGATAAGCCAGAACATTGACAACAAATATGCTCTTGGTTTTGCCGGAGATACGGGTATTAAATATAAAATAACGGAAGAACTGACAGCCGGAGCCTGTGTGCAAAATTTGGGGCCGAAGATAAGTTTTGTAAATGAAGCGGATAATCTGCCGTTCAATATCGGTATCGGACTGGGTTGTAAACTTTTCGACAAGGCCTTGTTATTGGGCGCGGATATTAATTTCCCGGTCGAGACAACCGCTAATCTGCACTTTGGTGCCGAATATACCTGTGTCTTCGGGGAATTCAGTATAAGCCCGAAAGCAGGCTTCAGGACCGACACAGCAAAGGATCTCGGAACCCTGGCGGGACTTACAACCGGCCTCGGTATCGGATGGAAAAGTTTCCTGCTCGACTATGCTTTTGTTCCTTTCAATGATCTGGGAAACACACACCAGCTTTCTTTGTTGTTAAAATTTTAAAACCCCTTAGAAAGCATTATTCCAAACCCCATAATCCATATTGACAAATATTTGCAATGGTGTTAAATTTAAGTACATGCTTAATGCTGCGGATGTAGCGCAGAAGCGGGGAAACCAGGAAGTTCCCGGAAACGGGATTGGGGCGAATGGAAAGTTTTCTAGGGCGCAAGCCCGAGCCCGACAGCTAACCTCGTAAGCTCATGAAAAGAGGAAGAACAACGTCAGGGACGGCGAGTTCTCCCTGACATTTTTTTTTGTAAAAAGTCTCAAAGGAAGATGACAATGTCGAAAAAAGTGTTTGATGACATAAGAGATACGGAAAATCACGGGTTGTTCCGAAAAGCTAAAAATATTATTATAGGTAAAGCTAAGAACCCCGAAGAAAAGGGCGTATTTCATAATCTTGCCCTGATTGCTTTTTTTGCGTGGGTGGGACTCGGTGCGGACGGGCTTTCCTCCGCCTGTTATGGTCCGGAAGAAGCTTTTAAGGCCTTGCAGGGGCACGTATATCTGGCTGTAATTATCGGACTTGCTTCGGCTATCACGATCGCTATAATCAGCGCCAGTTATTCGCAGATAGTAGAACTCTTTCCGTCAGGCGGCGGGGGATATGTAGTAGCTTCAAAACTTTTGTCACCTTTTGCCGGTATGGCTGCAGGTTCTGCTCTGATAATCGATTATGTTCTGACCATTACTATATCGATAGCGAGCGGGGCAGACGCTATTTTTAGTTTTCTTCCTGCTGAGTGGCAATATTTAAAATTGGGGTTCGCCGCTTTTTTAATAGTATTGATTACCGTTATGAATTTGCGTGGAGTGAAAGAATCAATACTTATCCTTTTACCGATATTTCTTGTTTTTGTTATCACCCATGCTGTTGTTATAGTTTATGCTATTTTCTCTCACAGCTCAAACCTTGCTTCAGTAGCCGTGAATACGGGAGCTGATATTAAAACTTCGTTTGGCCAGCTCGGTTTCTTTGGCCTCAGTGTTATCCTGCTTCGGGCCTATAGTATGGGTGCCGGAACGTATACGGGTATTGAAGCGGTCAGCAACGGGGTTTCAATTCTTCGTGAACCGAAAGTAAAAACGGCAAAAAGAGCCATGCTTTATATGGCAATTTCTCTTGCTCTTGTAGTTACCGGCCTTCTGGTGGCTTATCTTCTGTATAATGTAACTCCTGAACCGAATAAGACATTAAACGCCGTGCTTTTCGGAAAAATATTCGGGACAGGGACGCTGGGGTACACATTGCTCCTGATCACTCTCATATCGGAAGCAGCTATACTTTTTGTTGCCGCACAGGCGGGTTTCATAGACGGTCCGAGAGTCATTGCGAATATGGCTGTGGACAGGTGGCTCCCTTCCCGGTTTACAATGCTCTCCGATCGCTTAGTTACACAAAATGGGATTTTACTGATGGGTGGTGCTTCTTTGCTTGTCTTATATTTCAGTCAGGGTTCTGTGACACTCCTTGTTGTTCTTTATAGCATTAATGTCTTTATCACATTTGTGCTTTCACAGCTTGGAATGGTCAGGCACTGGTGGAAAGAACGAAAAACTGAAAAAAAGTGGAAGAGGAAATTTGCTTTGAACGGTATAGGTCTCGTCCTTACTTTTTCAATTCTTGTCACGGTCATAACCGTAAAATTTTATGAGGGAGGCTGGATAACTTTAACAATAACAGCCGGCTTTATGATAATCGCCCTGCTCATAAGAAAGCATTACAATAATACGAAAAATATATTGAACCGCCTGGATAGCCTGGTGCTTTCCGTAATGCCCACGGTTGACAGTTCTGAACCTGCAGCAACGGCAAGCACTCCGAAATATATTAAAAACGGAAAGACGGCTGTAGTATTAGTGAATGGTTTTAACGGGTTAGGCCTGCACACATTATTAAATATTTCACGGATCTTCAAAGGGTTGTATAAGAATTTCGTTATTATTCAGGTCGGTATAGTTGATAGCGGCGCATTTAAGGGAGTAGAGGAGATTGATAAACTTAAAATTAAAGTAAAAGAGGATGTAAATAAATATGTTAATTATATCCGCTCAACCGGTTCATTCGCGGAAGGCGTTGCTTTAACCGGCGTTGACCCCGTAAGCGAAGTTTCCGGAGCGGCTCCTGAGATACTTAGAAAATATCCCGGTGCTATTTTCTTCGGAGGCCAGCTGGTATTTCCCGAGGAAGTATTTATGGCGAGATGGCTCCACAATTATACGGTGTTTGCAATACAACGGAAATTCTACTACATGGGAATCCCCATGATCATGATGCCGGTGCGGCTGTAAAAATCATTGGAAATGAGTTTTTGATCTTACTATCGGACTTAATTTAATAGTTCATTATTGTGCGTATATGTCCATAAAAACTATGCAAATCAGCACAAATATAAACCTTTGAGTTGACAAAAGTTTATTATAGTGCTAATATGCATAGTATGAATACTAATAATGGAACAATAATAAACCAGTTGCTCCAGTCATGGCCGAGTAATACTGTATCCCTGTCATGCTCACTTGAAAGTGCAGGTGTATATCCTTCTTTGGCAAATGCCTATGTTAGAAGCAACTGGTTAAAACGGCTAGGGCCTGGTGCGTTTATAAAAACCGGAGATAGGGTTGATTGGAGCGGTGGTGTTTATGCTCTTCAAACCTATTTGAAACTGCTCGTTCATCCCGGAGGCAAAACTGCTTTAGCAATGAAAGGCGCCGCTCAATACATACCAAATGATCCAAGTGTTGTGGAAGTCAAATTATTTGGGCCTGCTCACCGGAAATTACCTAAGTGGTTTAAAACCTATAACTGGAATCAGAAGTATAAATATACTATGACAAATTTTCTTCAAAATTGCGATGATATAGGGTTTGTAAAACATAATTTTGGAAATTATGAATTAAATATCTCTTCCAGGGAAAGAGCTGCTTTAGAGTATTGCTATGATTATCAATATAACGGCAGTTTTGGAGAGATGGACCACATAATATCCGGTTTATTTGACTTACGGCCTAACTTAGTCCAAACACTTTTAGAAAGATGTACTTCAGTCAAAGCAAAACGCTTGTTTATGTATTTGGCGGAGAAACATAATCTTCCTTGTGTAAAGTATTTAGACCTCAGCAGGGTAACTTTTGGCTCCGGTAAAAGAAAGCTTGCAGATAAGGGGCATTATAATTCAAAATATAAAATAGTGGTTCCTGAAGGGGAGCAAGACCATGACTACTAATATTTACCATAGGCAAGTCGAACTGCTTATGAAAATCCTTCCACATATATTTCTTGATACAGAATTCGCATTGCGTGGAGGAACGGCGATAAACTTCTTCTATAGAAACATGCCCCGGTATTCAGTAGACATAGATTTAACATATACCAAAATTTATCCAAGGAATGAAACACTAACAGCCATTAATGATAGTTTCCTTGATATTTCTCGCCGGATTAAAAACAATATTAAAACAGTTAATATTAAAGAATACAAAGTTGGCGGTAATCTTATTACAAAACTATATATAAAAGAAGATGATGTGGAAATAAAAATAGAAACAAGTACAACTATACGTGGGGCAATATATAAATGCGAAGAAAGGCCCTTGTGTGATAAAGCCGTAGAAGTTTTTGGAAGATTTACATCTGTTAAGGTATTATCATTTGCTGAGACATTTGGCTCGAAATTATGTGCCGCGCTTGACAGGCAGCATCCACGCGACATATTCGATGCAATGCTTCTCCTGAAAAACGAAGGGATTACCGAACAAGTGCGCAAGGCGTTTATTGTGTATCTAATTAGTCATAATCGCCCTATGGCGGAACTATTGGCGCCAAATCTGAGCGACATGCAACTCGTATTTGATAATGAATTTTCCGGTATGGTGCCGGATGTTAAATATTCTGAACTTGTTGAGTACAGGAAAATAATAGTTAAAGAAATTAATGAAAAACTTACATCAAAGGAGAAAGAGTTTTTAATATCATTTAAAAGCGGCGCTCCGGTGTGGGAATTACTGGATGTTGATGGAGTAGAAGAGCTTCCGGGGGTAAAGTGGAAACTTGAAAATATTAATAAGATGGATAAGGTGAAACATAAAAAGGCCCTTGCCAAACTGGGTAAAGCACTAAAATTATGAAAATAATTATGAAGGAAAATGGTATTAAACGTGAAAGAATGCTGTACTTGTGTATTGCCGGGGTTGGCAGTAGTATCGCTCTAGCTGAAAAATATCAGACAGCGTTTTTCAAAATCCTAAAGAAAAGGTATAAAGAGTTTTCACTTAAAAATACTCCGGCTAAAATAACTCTTGTTTACAAAGGACTTCCCAATAAGTATGCGTTTGACACGTTTCTCCGGCTTACTTACTCTTCTTTACTACTGAAACATAACGGGTTTTTCTTGCATGCTTCCGGGGTTATTTCACGGGGGAAGGGGTACATATTCACGGGGATAAGCGGAGCGGGTAAAACTACGGTGGCGGAAGCCAGTAGAAAATGCGGAGTTGTCTTAAGTGATGAGATAGTTGCAGTAAGAAAGGTGGGGAAAAGCTGGAAGCTTTATGGAACTCCGTTTATGGGACTGATGAAAGGCGGGGGAACGAATAAAAGTGCTGGCAGTCCAAAGCTTTTATTTCTAAAACAAGCTCGGGAAAATGCTTTAAAACCAATTGCAACGGAGAGGGCGTGGGCAAAGCTCTTAAGAAATGTTATACTCTTTAAGCCGGAGAAAAAGATAGCCGGGTTGAGCTATGATTTCATCAGCTCGGTGGAAAAAAACATATTGGAGTTCAAAAAAACGGGGTTCTGGAGAGTTTTATGGCGTATAAAATAAAAAGCGGTGTGGCGGCACGGTTGATCAAGAACAGTTATTATATCGTTCAGCCGGAAAAGATGAAATTGGTAAAATTAAATTCAACCGGAACTTTTCTTTTCAAATTGTTAGTAAAGAATACCGCTGAAAACAGTATGGTAAAGAAACTTGCGTCGGAATACGATATCTCCGAGGTCAGGGCAGAAAAAGATGTTGTTGCTTTTATTAGGGAGCTTCTTGCCGGGAAAATAATTCAAAAATGCTAGAAGCTGAACTTGCCATAATAACCGAAGAAAATAATATTCCAGCCTGGTCTATGATTGAATTAACTTATAGGTGTAATTTGAAATGCTCGCATTGTTATCTGCCCGGAGGGCAGAGTGAAAAAAGTGGGGAAAGTGGAGAAAGGGAACTGACAACTGGTGAGGTGAAAAAGGTTCTTGATCAACTGGCGGAAGAGGGATGTCTTTTCCTGGCATTTACGGGCGGGGAGATATTTTTGAGAAAAGATGTGTTTGAAATACTTGAATATGCCGTGGAAAAAAGATTTGCGGTGACTATTCTGACTAATGCCACTCTCTTAACTCCTTCAAGAATTAAAAAACTTAAATTGTTGAATATTAATGAGATAAGTGCCAGTCTTTACTCTTTAAAAGCAAAAGTACACGACGAAATTACCGGCGTTAAAGGTTCGTTTTATAAAACTATGAAAGCGCTGAAAGAAATTAAAAAGGCCGGGATATGTGCCAGGATTAAAACTCCTCTTATGATGTCTAATTACCCGGAGAAAAAAGCAATAACTGCATTTGCCAAAAAGAATGGTTTTAAAATGCTTTTTGACCCTGTTATAGCGCCAAAAAATGACGGAAGTACAGAAAACACCCGGGGAAAAATTGGAAATGATGTTTTGCAAAAAGTAGTAAGGCAGCATTGCGCAGTTTGGCGCTATTCAAGTAAATATCTTGAGAAAAATGTTATATGCTCTGCCGGTAAAAACTTTGTAGCTATAAATCCTTACGGCGATGTTCTCTCCTGTCTGCAGATTCCGCTTTCTGCCGGAAATCTAAGAAAGAAAACTTTTAAAGAAATATGGAAAAGTTCCGCGGTGCTAAAAAAAATACGGAACATGAAACTTAAAGACTTGAAAGAATGCGTAATTTGTAAAGATATCCGTTATTGTAACAGGTGTCCCGGTCTGGCTATGCTTGAAAACGGAAGTTTGTACGGGAAATCAAAGTCCGCATGTGAAATGGCAGCCCTGCGAAAGCAGGTAAAGAAGGGGAGTTGAGCAAAGGTATAAATATCTGACCATAAACCCTTTGCAAGATCCGCCTGGGCGGATTGAGCGATGGCAGCGAATGATGAAAAAGAGTATTGGAAACATCAAATATTATTGTTTGAAAATTGGTATTATTTGACAGGTTTTTGTTGAATAATAGGCTCTTTTTAGGTTAAAATTACAATAGGTTTCAATAAACTCATGTATCTTCTTGAGTATAAGCGCATGGTAAACTAGGAATATTGAAAAGGTATACAATTAATTTATTTTAAATGTCGATTATTTGGGGGTGGGTATGACTATTTCAACAGTAAAAGTGCCACAAGCAATGGAGCCGTTGTTTGAGAAGGCAGCGGAATATGTAAAAAAGTATTTCAGTTTACGCGAAGAAAATCCTGCCAAAGGAATAATAACAATCGGAGGGGAAAGATATATATTGCTCCGGGCGTCATCCATGTCAGTGGAATTTTTTGAATTTATCAAAACTCTTTACCCGGGGCTGGAAGAAATAGAAGCGAATAAGGCAACAGGCAGTATCCTCTATGATATTGCTCGGTCGATAGGGCGAGCTGATGCAAAAGCATTTCATAAATCCATGGATGTAAGAGATCCGATTGCAAAATTATCTTCAGGCCCTATACATTTTGCGTATTCAGGCTGGGCCTATGTGGATATTTTTGAAGAAAGCAAGCCGTCTCCGGATGAAAATTTTTATCTCATATATGATCATCCGCAGTCCTTTGAAGCTGATTCCTGGGTTTCCATGAAAAAATCTTCTAATATTTGTGTTTGTTTTATGAATTCAGGATATTCCGCAGGATGGTGCGAGGTTAGTTTTGGAATAGAATTGGTTGCAAAGGAAATATTATGCAGGGCAAAAGGAGATAAATATTGCCGTTTTATCATGGGCTATCCCGGGAAGATAGACGGTTATATCGAAGATTATAAAGTAAAACATCCGGAGCTTTTTGACGGCGCAAAGTAAACCATAATAATTCGAAAATTTACAGGGGGTTTTATAGGAAACGAATTATACAATAATATAATTTCGAAAATTGCTCTTGTTAATCCGATGTTTGCAAAAGCGATCGTTGACTCAGGGTTAAAAAAACACGGGTTCACCTCGGATAATATTACTCCTTTCCAGATGAAAAAAATAATCAATGAGGAAATCCTTCCTAAGCTTGTAAAATTCATGAAGGGTGTCGAAACGCTGGAAGCCCTGGGTGTTGGTCAGATAATATTTGACGTAAAGAAAAACATTCTTTTTATTAATGCTTCGTTTAAAAGATTGGTAGGTTTGTCTGAAGCCGTGGAGAGCAAAGATGTCATAGCTAAAGCGGAACTGGAAGATATTATTGACTCTATTTTGAAGGGGGAAAAAGAAAACATTGTAAAAGAAACCGAATTGAAAACTTCTAAACTGCGATTAAATATTATTGGCGGGCCGGTAAAAAACGCGCAGAAAGAAATAACAGGAGTGGTGTTTTTCTTCCAGGATAATACTATGAGAGCAGCATTGGATATGGAGATGGATCATGTATATGAGAAGCTTGAAGAAAAGAATGCGAAGCTAAATGAGGCAATAAGCAAGCTTGAATCTACCGGTAAACAGCTGCGTCAAAGCGAAAAAATGGCGGCTGTCGGGCAATTAGCCGGAGGTGTCGCGCATGAAATAAATAATCCTCTTACTATTATACTCGGTTATTCTCAGGCTATACTGAAGAAAGTACAAGAAGATGATCCAATGTACAAACCGCTTAAGTCAATTGAGAATGCCACGGGAAGGTGCAAAAAGATAGTCAGTGATCTGCTGGCGTTTTCGAGAACAGAGAAACTTGAGAAAGAAAATATTGATATCAATGAAGCCATTGATCAGGCGTTAACCCTGGTACAGGCCTGGTCAAAGGTTAAAAATGTGGAGGTTTCAAAAAAGTATAGTCAGGTGCCGCAGATATTGACGAATAAAAATCAGATACAGCAGGTTATTGTGAACCTATGTAACAATGCCGTTGATGCTATGCCCTCAGGCGGGATAATAACTATAACCACAAAACAGCTTGATGAATGTATCGAAATATCCGTCGCGGATACAGGAAAAGGAATGTCGGAGGACGTAAAGCATCATATTTTTGAACCGTTTTTTACCACAAAAGACGTAGGCAAAGGTACAGGCCTGGGACTGAGTTTGTGTCATGGAATAATTACTAGAAATGGCGGAACAATTCAAATCATCAGTGAAATGGATAAGGGAACAAACATTGTTGTTAAACTGCCGATTACACAGGCGGAACCTCAGAAAACAGAGCAAAGTAATCCGTAAATGAAAGGAGAACAGGTGGATAAAAAATGGACGGTTTTAGTAATTGATGATGAACAGGATTTAAGGGAAATGCTTTCATTTACACTTATGAATGAAGGTTACAATGTTTTAACAGCTGCGAATGGTAAACTTGGCGTTGAAAAAGCGGAAAAAGAGGATGTTGATGTTATTATTTCCGATATTAAAATGCCTGAAATGGACGGGATAACAGTTCTTGGTAAAGTGAAAGAAATGAAACCGGGAATAGAGGTAATAATGGCAACTGGTTTTGGTACCATGGAAACAGCTATTGAAAGTTTGAGAAAGGGTGCCTTTGATTTTATACATAAACCGTATAATATTGATCAGCTTATAGCGCTTATAATAAAAGCTTGTGAAACAAAGAAGCTAAAATCTCAGGTTATATCTTTGCAGCAGATGGATAAGCTGAAGGACGAATTTCTTTCCATAGTTTCACATGAACTTAAAACTCCTTTAGCTTCTATCTCCGGAGCAATTCAGCTGCTTATGGATGACGAGGGTGTTGATGAAGAAACGCTTATTAAGAATAATTCACAGGAAAATCAAAAACTCCTGAAGATGATAAGTCGAAATGCGGATAAGATTAGAAAGTTAATTGATAATCTTCTGGATTTTGCCAAAATGGAATCCGGTTTCTGGGAATTAAAAATAACGGATATTAAAATGCCGGAGATAATGGATGATATTCCTGTCACGGTGAAACCGGTTGCAAGTCTTAAGAATATTGAAGTGGTGATGGGAACTTCTTTGTCCGGGCAAAAATATGACTGTGAAAAGCTGCTTTTCAAAGGAGATATGGACCAGATAGGCAGGGTCGTTGTTAATTTTGTAACGAATGCCGTAAAATATACTCCGGAGAACGGGAAAGTATGTGTCTGGGCTGAGAAATCCGAAAATGATATTAAAGTTGTTGTGGAAGATAACGGAAAAGGCATTGCCGCAGAAAATCTTCAAAAAGTATTTGACAAGTTCTACCGTGTGGATCAGCACCTAAAAAAACTGGAAGCGGGCTTCGGGCTTGGACTCGCGATCTGCAAGAAAATAATAGAACTTCACAAAGGAAAACTCTGGGCAGAATCTGACGGGCTTGGGAAAGGCAGCAGGTTTATCTTCACAATTCCGGTGATCTAATGACCGGACACCGACCTATTTGCTTCATGGGGGATTTCCCAGGGGTGAATAAAAAAATAGCTCGAGATATAATAGCTGATGAAATAATAAATAAAGGAAGTATTCGTATTAAAGTGTTTGGCGGGTCAATGAGTCCGACTATCAGGGCGAATTCTAAGATCAAAATTATAAATTCTAAACAAGTGAAAGTAGGATCTATTATCTGCTATAAAACACGGTCATGGTTCTTGATACATAGAATAACGGGAATGAACAATAAAACAGGTCTGATCACAGTTGAAGGTGATTCTAAGGATTCGGTAGTGCATAAAATAAATAAAAGTGATATAATTGGTGTAGTAGAAGAGAACATGTATAATAAAATTATGCATGTAGTGAGTAAAGTTGAGCGAAGTCTAAATATCAGACCATAAGTCTTCGCGAAATCCACCTGGGTGGATGATGAAAGTGGGAAAAGAGAAGTAGGGGAAGCAAGCAAAGCAGAAAAAGTAAATGAAGTAAAAGAAGCAAAGGAATGGGAGTTGAGGAAAGTCTAAATATCAAACCATAAATCTTTGCGAAATCCGCCTAGGCGGAAAAATCGGGATAAGGTGGCAAAATGAGAAAAAAAAAGAAGCTTAAAAAAACAAAATATCAAAAACCTGCTTTAAAATCGCAAAAAATATTTGAAACCTCCACCCTTGCCTGCGGGAAATGCAATGCAGGGCCTATCAAGCAGCCCTCCTGCACGGGATTCCCGAGGAGAAGCTGAGGAAGGAAGCAAGTGAAGCAAATGCAGAAAACGAAGTAAATGAAGTAAAAGAAGCAAAGGAATGGGAGTTGAGGAAAGTCTAAATATCTAACAACTTTTCTTTCCGAAATCCACCTGGGCGGATGAAGAAAATGAAGTAATAAAAGTTACGAAAGCCATTCAGTAAAAATCCTATTAAAAATCAGTTCTTTTCTTCTTTTGTTGATTGCACTTCCTCTACTTCTTCTACTGTATTTGCTTCTTTTACTTCCCCTGCTTCCCGTCATACTTAATTCAGTAAAACCCTGCAAACTTAAGGTGTAATCTAATATTGACCAATGTTTAAAAAAATACATTACAGAGTACAAAAAATGTTGTATAATTACTGTAATATGGGAGATGGTATATAATATTGTATGATGAGAAAAATGTTAACCATATTTAGCAGGACGGCGGTGCTTGCACTGATTCTCGCGGCAACTTCATTTGCTGGAACGAGAATTAAAACTATTGAATACAGTTTTGGTTCGTATTATAGCGCAACCAATGTTGCCAGCGGCGCGGCGTGGACGCCTTCTTCCGTAAATGTTTACATTCCGGAAACAACAAGAACAATCCGGAGCGCCTGGCTTGAATTTGAAGGAGTTCTTTCAACAAGCGCGAATATTACCGGACTTGATATTAATTTTGATGCCGGAGCTTCTGCAAGCACGGTTAGAGATCCGATAACAGGAACATATCTTTTTCCCACCGGTGAGGCCTCAAGATTTTATGCAAAAGCGGATGTAACCACTGCAATTACTGCTTTAACCAACCAACAGTATACCGCATCGGTAACGGTGACGGGTCCTACTATAAACGGGCATTCTTTAAAACTTTATATTACCTATGAATATGATGATACTTTTTCAATACAAATAAAAACGGTAAGGTTTCCTTTGTATTATGACGTTAATATTGCTGCGGCAACTTCAGCTCTGGGCGCGCAGACCAAAGCTTATTCTTACCGTGCGGATATTGCGGACAGCAATGTTGTAGTAAGACAGCAGTGGTTTGAAGTCAGGGGTTACAGACAATCCGGCGGTTCAACTACGGATGGAAGTTTGAATGTAAAGATTACAGGGCAGGGTTCCGGCTCTTCAACGTATATCCTGGACGGCGGACTTAAAGATTCGTATGATTTTAAATTTCTCGATCATCAGGGAAACACGGGATTAACCGGTTTTACCATAAATTCAAATCAGTCGCTGGATATTACCTGGACTCAGAACAGTTTGAATATGCTTTCCGGTGAATGTGTTGTTACTTATGAATGCGATAACAATTCTGCGACTAAAACTAAAACGGTACGCTATATCTTGGGGCAGCTTGTAAGCGGGGCCGGAGCAGGTGTTTCTGATAATATTTATCTGGAAGAAGAGGGTGTGTCGGTTTCAAGAATCTACGCCTTGATATTTGGTAATTATGATAATACCACGGCCTCGAATATCGTGCTGGATTCCGCAATCGGAGGCTTTGGTGTAACTCAAAGAGCGTATAGTATGGTTGTGACTGCCGCACAAGTTTCAGGTTTTAGTTTCCTCCACGATCTTTCCGAACAAAAAGTGAATTTTAGCAGCGGGGATGCGGTATCTATTACTTTTGGCGATAATGCAAGAGCAGGAGGATACGGCGTTGAACTCATTATTACTTATAACTATACCGGAGAAAGTAAAAAGTTTACAAATAGTTACTCTATTTTTACAGGTCAGTCAGTTGACGGTTTTAATACCTCCTCCAACCAGACATTCAATACCTGGTTCCCGTATTGGTACAGTACAAATAACGGTACTCTCACGTTAAGAAATGCAGGTTTAAGAGCCGAAATTACTCAGGGAACGGTTTCCGGCGGCAATTCGACGACGGGTGACTATACGACAACACAGGGGATAAATTCCACAAGCACGCAGACAGTTTCGCACAGGACAAATACAGAAACCCACGGGGATTCCGTGGTATATAAAAATGCAGGGCAAATAACTGAGGCAACAACTTCTGCTATTGCAAATTATTCCATAAACGCTAATGCGGCATCATTTGGAAGCGTATTTAACGGGACATATTCATATTTCTTTCCGCCCAAACCGCCTGTTTCATTAGTTCAATATAAAGCAAATGGAAGTACAGTACTTACAACCGGGGAATATACGAATGAAACAACAGCAGTTATGAGATTTACTATGGACTCACCGCTCGCAAGCGAAACTTTAATACCTCAGGTGGAGATAAAGCCTGTCGGTACTTCTTTTACCGGAACTGCGAATTTTACCGGAACCGGTGTTGCTTTTTCAGGATCTACGGTAACGGGTTCGGTGACCGTAACGCTTGCCACAGGAAATGTATATCACTGGCAGGCGAGAGTTACCGGCGCAAATGGGAGTTCTCCGTGGGTTTCTTATCCGACTTCAACACCTAATGCTGAAGCAGCTGCCGATATTGGCTGCGATACAACGATACCCGGTGTGACGAATAATCAGGGCGGGGATAATACCTGGCGAGCGGCCTCAGGGACAACCTATAATGTGGACTTTACGGATGCCGGCGGGGCGAATTTAAATTACGTTCAGTACTCCGTCTACTCTGCTACCGGACAAACCGGTTCTCAACTGATTACCTGGACAACAATAGCCACAAATATAAATGCAGCTTCTTATACCACCGACTGGCAGGTGGCTTACGCATCCTTGCAGCAGGGAACGAATTATGTTTCCGTCAGAGCTTATGATAACGCGGGAAATACTTATTCGCAAAATGATGTGTTCTATGTAAAGAAGGATACAAGTAATCCCGGTATGACAAATAATCAAGCAGGGGACAATACCTGGAGGTCCGCGGCAGGGACGGCTTACAATGTGGATTTCACGGATACGACATCGCTTTTGAATTATGCGGAGTACACCGTCTACTCTGCTACCGGGCAAACCGGTTCGCAGCTGGTCACCTGGACAACAATAGCAACAAATATTAATGCGGTTTCTTATACCACCGACTGGCAGGTAGTGTATGAGTCTTTACAGCAGGGGACGAATTATGTTTCGGTAAGAGCTTATGATAACGCGGGAAATACTTATTCGCAAAATGATGTGTTCTATGTAAAGAAGGATACAAGTAATCCCGGTGTGACAAATAATCAAGCAGGGGACAATACCTGGAGGTCCGCTGCAGGGACGGCTTACAATGTGGATTTCACGGATACGACATCGCTTTTGAATTATGCGGAGTACACCGTCTACTCTGCAACCGGACAGACCGGGTCACAGCTGGTTACCTGGACCACCATTGCTACAAATATAAATGCAGCTTCCTATCCAACGGATTGGCAGGTAGCGTACGCGTCTTTACAGCAGGGGACGAATTATGTTTCGGTAAGAGCGTACGATAATTCGGGAAATACTTTTTCTCAAAATGATGTGTTCTATGTGAAGAAAGATACAGGGAATCCCGGGATAACAAACAACCAGACCGGAGATGATACTTGGAGGGCCGCAGCGGGGACGACGTACAATGTGGACTTCTCCGACGCGACCTCGCTATTAAATTATGTTCAGTATACCGTGTATTCTGCTACGGGCCAGACCGGTTCGCAGCTGGTTACCTGGACAACTATAGCGACCAATATTAATGCTGCCACATATACTGCCGACTGGCAAGTGGACTATGCGTCTTTACAACAGGGGACGAATTATGTTTCGGTAAGAGCCTATGATAATACGGGAAACACGCTGGCACAAAACGATGTTTTCTACGTAAAGAAAGATACAAGTAATCCCGGAGTAACGAACAATCAAACGGGGGATAATACCTGGAGAGCTGCCTCGGGAACAACATATAATGTGGACTTTACTGATGCAGGCGGAGCGAATTTAAATTATGCGCAGTACGCTGTTTATTCCGCAACGGGGTTGACCGGTTCGCAGCTGGTCACCTGGACGACAATAGCAACAAATATAAATGCGGCGTCTTACACAACTGACTGGCAGGTAGCATACGCGTCTTTACAGCAGGGGAGTAATTATGTTTCGGTCAGGGCTTATGATAATGCGGGAAATACCGTATCTCAAAATGATGTGTTCTATGTGAAGAAGGATACGGGTAATCCCGGAGTAACAAATAATCAGACAGGCGATGATACCTGGAGAGCCGCCTCAGGGACAACATATAATGTAGATTTCTCTGATGCGACCTCGCTTCTTAGTAACGTTCAGTACAAAGTATGTTCAGCAACAGGTCAGACCGGAACAGTTCTTAAGGATTGGACTAATATTGCAACGGGAATAAACGCGACTACTTATACAACTGACTGGCAGGTGGATTATGCCTCTTTACAAGCGGGAGCAAATTATGTTTCGGTCAGGGCTTATGATAATGCGGGAAATACTTTCTCTCAAAATGACGTGTTCTATGTTAAGAAAGACAGTGTAAATCCGGGAATAACAAACAACCAGACCGGGGATGATACATGGCGTGCAGCTTCCGGGACGACATATAATGTTGATTTTTCTGATGCGACCTCGCTTCTTAATAATGTCCAGTACAGGGTGTGCGCCGCAACAGGTCAGACGGGAACAGTTCTGAAAGATTGGACAGATATAGCAGCGGGAATAAATGCCGCTACTTACACCATAGACTGGCAGGTGGATTACGCATCTTTACAGCAGGGGACGAATTATGTTTCGGTCCGAGCATATGATAATTCAGGAAATACCGTTTCGCAAACCGATGTCTTCTATGTAAAGAAAGATACAACTGCTCCCGGTTTTACAAATAACCAAACAGGTGATAATACCTGGCGTACCTCGGCTGGAACTTCCTACGATGTGGATTTTACCGACGCAAGTTCGCTTTTAAATAATGTTCAATACACTGTCTATAGCGCTACAGGCCGGACCGGCTCGCAGTTTAAGGACTGGACTAATATTGCGACGGGGATCAACTCTTCTTCTTATTCAGCCAACTGGCAGGTGGACTATTCTTCTTTACAGGAAGGGACGAACTATGTTTCTGTAAGAGCCTATGATACCGTAGGCAATAATGCGGTGCAAAATGACGTATTCTATGTGAAAAAAGATATAGCTAATCCGGCGATAACGGTAAGCCAGCTGGGCGATGATACCTGGAGATCGGAGGCCGGTACGGTTTACAATGTGGACTTCTCGGATGCAACCTCTCTTCTTAACAACGTTCAGTACAAGGTGTGTTCTGCGGCAGGACAAACCGGGACGGTTTTAAAGGACTGGACAAATATTGCAACCGGAATAAATGCTACTACTTATACGACGGACTGGCAGGTGGATTTTGCATCTCTTGTCGCGGGAACGAATTATGTGTCCGCGAGAGTTTATGATAACGCGGGCAACACCGTTTCTCAAAATGATGTGTTTTATATAAAGAAAGATGCATCTGCGCCGGGTGTTACGAATAATCAGACGGGGGATGATACCTGGAGAGCTGCGGCAGGTGCTGTTTACAATGTTGATTTTTCTGAAACCGGTGGCGCGCTCTTAAGTAACGTCCGGTATAAAGTGTGTGCGGCTACGGGCCAGACAGGTACCGTGCTTAAAGATTGGACAGATATTGCAACGGGAATAAATGCCTCAGCATATACAACCGACTGGCAACTGGATTTTGCTTCGTTACAGCAGGGAGCGAATTACGTCTCGGTAAGCGCTTATGATAATGCGGGAAATACCGTTTCTCAAAATGATGTATTTTATGTAAAGAAAGATAGCGTGGCTCCGGGGATCACTAACAATCAAACGGGAGATGATACCTGGCGGACCACCGCGGGTACCGTTTATAATACGGATTTCTCCGACGCAGTTTCGCAGCTCTCGTATGTTCAGTATACGATATATTCTGCAACGGGGCAGACCGGAACCCAGATTAAGCCCTGGACTACTTTCTCATCTTCTATTAATTCCACTGACTATAACCCGGATTGGATCATTGACTTCGGTACCTGCCAGCAGGGAATCAATTATGTCTCCGTCCGTGTTTATGATAACGCGGGAAATACCGCCTCCCAGAATGATGTGTTTTATGTGAAGAAAGATACGGTTCCTCCTTTAGTTACCAATAACCAGACGGGGGACGATACCTGGAGAGCTTCTTCCGGGACAACCTATAATGTGGATTTTTCGGACACGGCCTCTTTACTCAATAATATTCAGTATGCGGTTTACTCCGGAACAGGTCTTACCGGTTCGCAGCTTAAGAACTGGACAAATATTGCAAACACGGTTAGCGCCTCCACCTATACTACGGATTTTACGATAGATTTTTCCGCCTGCCAGATTGGCGTGAATTATATTTCGGTAAGGGTTTACGATTACTCAACGCAATCGACGACCTTAACGGATGCTTTTTATCTGAAAAAAGACACCACCGTTCCTGTTATTACCAATAACCAGACGGGTGATGATACACAACGAAGTTCACCGGGTACGACTTATAATGTTGATTTTTCCGATGCGGGAGGGAGCCTCCTTTCTTACGCGCAGTATGCGGTTTATAGCGCCACGGGTTTAACAGGGTCACAGCTAAAGACCTGGACTAATATTGCTTCCGGGATAAATGCCTCGACTTATACCGCGGACTGGGAAGTTGATTTCGGCGCTCTTAATCCCGGAGCCACAAATTATATTTCTACACGGGTTTATGACAGTGCGGGAAACTCCGCGCAGACGAACGATGTATTCTATGTCATTAAGGCGGCAAATCTGCCCACCGTTACCGATAATCAAACCGGGGATAACACCTGGAGAACTTCAAATAACGGAACCTATAATGTCGATTTTGCGAGTACCAGCGGGGCTAACCTCGGGTACTTTCAGACAAAGGTAACCTCACTTTCAAGTCAGGGCGGTTCGGTCATTCAGGACTGGACCACGGTGGTTACAAATATCGGCGCGTTGAATTACACCGATAACTGGGCAATACTTGCTTCCACCTGGGCGGCTCTGGCGGAAGGTGTGAATAATGTTTCGGTCAGGGTTTATGATACCTCGGGTTCTCCCAATATGACCGAAGTCTCGGATGTGTTCTTTATAAAAAAAGATACGGTTAATCCTTCTGCTACAAATAATCAGGCGGGGGATACTGCCTGGAGATCCGCTTCCGGGACAACCTATAACGTGGATTTTTCCGACGCGACTTCTCTTTTAAACAATGTACAGTATATAGTTTACTCGGCAACAGGGCAGACGGGGAGTCTTATTAAAAACTGGACGGATATTGCAGCCGGTATCAGTTCTTCGTCGTACACGACGGATTGGACCGTGGATTTTGCTTCTCTTTCCGCGGGCACAAATTATGTCTCGGTACGTGTTTATGACTATGCCTCTTCGACAACCGTGATAACGGACGCGTTTTATATTAAAAAAGACGCAACTGCTCCTCTTATCACAAATAATCAATCGGGTGATGATACCTGGAGAGCCGCTTCCGGTGCGACCTATAATGTAGACTTTTCTGATGCGGGCGGATCGCTCCTGAATAATGTTCAGTATTCTGTTTACTCCGGAACGGGGCAGACCGGAACTTTAATAAAGGGCTGGACCGATATAGCGACAGGCATAAATGCTTCCTCTTATGATACTAACTGGCAGGCGGATTTTGCTTCTCTGCAGCAGGGGCTTAACTACATCTCTGTGCGGGCTTTTGATAATGCGACAGGTACAACAGTTCTAACGGATTCATTCTATGTGAAAAAAGATACCGTTGCTCCGGAGATAACAAATAATCAAACCGGGGATGATACCTGGAAGGACGCGGCAGGCACTTTGTATAACGTTGATTTTTCGGACAGCCAGTCGCTCCTTAAATCCGCGGAGTACGCCGTTTATTCCGGTACAGGACAAACAGGCTCCTTGCTGAAAGGTTGGACGCTGATTGCCGATAATATTAATGCTTCGACTTATACAGGTAACTGGGCAGTGGATTTTTCTTCCCTGTCTGAAGGTTTAAATTATGTTTCGGTAAGATCGACGGATAATAACACCAATCAGTCTTCTTTGACGGATGCTTTTTATATTAAGAAAGATACGGCGGGTCCCGTTATCACCAACAATCAGACCGGGGATACAACCTGGAGAGCCGGACCCGGCACTTCGTATGATGTTAACTTTACGGATAACTTCTCGCTTCTTTCTAATGTTCAGTACTCCGTGTGGACGGCTACCGGACAGACGGGTACAAATGCAAAAACCTGGACTGATATAGCCGTAAACATAAACAACGCGGCGTATACCGGTAACTGGCAGGTGGATTTTACGGCGCTTCAAAACGGCGAAAATTATGTGTCCGTGCGGGCTTATGACGCTCTGGGACATGTGACTACTTTGACGGATGCGTTTTTTATCAGAAAAGATGTCGGTTCGCCTGCTATTACCAATAATCAACTGGGAGATAATACGTGGCGGAATGCAGCAGGCACGGCTTATAATGTCGATTTTAACGATATTGGAAATGCTCTGCTTGACCGCGCGGAATACTCTATTTACTCTGCTACGGGAAAAACAGGATCTCTTCTAAAGAATTGGACAGTTATTGCTTCCGGTATAAATGCTTCTTCTTATACTGCAAATTGGCAGGTGGATTTTACTGCGTTACAGCAGGGGACAAATTATGTTTCAGTCCGTGTCTATGATAACGCCGGCAACAGTTCAGCGCTTGACGATGTCTTTTATATTTTGAAAGATGTAACTTCGCCCGCGTTTACCAATAATCAGACCGGTGATACTGCATGGCGGAGTTCTGCGGGTACGGTTTATGATTTGGATTTTTCCGATGCGGGGGAAAGTAAACTTTCTTACGCCGAATATACGGTGTACTCGCAAACAGGTTTGACCGGAACTCCGGTAATAAGCTGGACATTGATAGCATCATTAATAGACCTGAATTCCTTTACGACAAATTGGACGGTTGATTTTGCCTCTCTTGCCGAAGGTACAAATTATCTCTCGGTAAAACTACATGATTATTCGACAAATACAACAACACTTACGGATGCGTTTTATGTAAAAAAAGATACGTTAGGTCCGGGGATAACAAACAATCAGACGGGAGATAATACCTGGCGGAACACTGCGGGTACATCTTATGATGTAGATTTTGCAGACCCCGGGTCGCTTATCGCCTATATGCAGTACTCGGTTTACTCGGCCACAGGCCAGACGGGAACCCAGCTTAAGGACTGGACAAATATTGCCGCTTCCGTTAATGCCGCAACCTACACTACTAATTTTACCGTGGACTATATGTCTCTTCAGCAGGGGACGAATTATGTTTGTGTCCGCGCTTATGATAATATCGGAAACACTACTCTGTTAAAAGATGCATTTTATGTAAAGAAGGATACGGTGAGCCCTTCTGCTGCGGCTTCTTCCCCGACTAATTCAAGTACACTGACTTTCAACGTTGCGTTTTCTTCCTCGGATTCACCTTCGGGAATAGATTATGTCAGGCTTTATTATACGTCAAGTAACGGTGCGCCTTATACCTGGACAAGTTACGGTGACTTTACGACAAGCCCGGTTGCTTTTACGGCTTCAGCCGCGAGCGTTTACGGTTTCAGGGCTGTTGCTTTTGACCTTGCCGGAAATACGGATGAAACAAATCCTCCGTCTTCTTCGACCGGTCCGGAAAGCTCCACTGTAGTGGACTTGACTGCTCCTTCTATTTTAAACAGTCAGGCGGGAGATAATACCTGGAGGAATACGGCCGGAACGGCGTACGACGTTAATTTTACCGATGCCGGAAGTTCTAATCTTAATTATGCGGAGTACACCGTGTATTCGGGAACGGGACAAACGGAAAGCCAGCTGGTTACCTGGACGACTATTGCCACAAATATTAATACGGCTTCATATACAACAAACTGGCAGGTTAATTATTCTTCATTGCAGCAGGGGATCAATTATGTCTCCGTCCGTGTTTATGATAATGCGGGAAATTCTGCGGTGCTTACGGATGCGTTCTACGTAAAAAAAGATGTCACGGTTCCTTCGGTTACGAATAATCAGACAGGTGATAATACCTGGAGAAGCGCGGCAGGAACTGTTTACAATGTTGATTTTTCGGATAACGGAAGTCTTCTTGCAAGCGCGCAGTATGCGGTTTACAGCGGCACGGGACTTACGGGTTCGACGATTATCGGCTGGACAAATATTGCCTCGGCTATAAACGCCTCAACTTACACGGTGGATTGGTCTGTCGATTTTGCTTCTCTTTCTTCCGGGACGAACTATGTCTCCGTCCGTGTTTATGATAATGCGGGGAATCCGGAAACGCTTACGGATGCGTTCTATGTAAAAAAAGATGTCACGGTTCCTTCCGTTACAAATAATCAGGCGGGTGATAATACCTGGAGAAGCGCGGCGGGTACGGTTTACAATGTTGATTTCTCTGATGCCGGCGGTTCATTACTTGCAGCCGCCGAATACTCGGTTTGGACGGCTACCGGCAGAACCGGGATAATGAATAAGGACTGGACGGCTGTTGCTTCAGGTATAAATGCTTCTTCTTATACTACCGACTGGGCCGTTGATTTTACCTCTCTTTCTCAGGGTTCTAACTATGTCTCAGTACGGATAACTGACAATGCGGGCGGGAGCTTAATATCGGAAGATGTGTTTTATGTAAAAAAAGACAGTACTAATCCTTCTATTACTAATAACCAGACAGGGGATAACACCTGGAGAAGTATAAATGACGGAGTTTATGATCTTGATCTGTCGGATACCGGTGGAGCGCTTCTTTCTCAGGTTGAAACGAAAGTTTACAGCGGTACCGGGCAGACAGGGAGCCTGATGAAGGACTGGACCATCCAGCTTAGCGGGTTGAATGTCTCTTCATATACTTCCAACTGGGGCTTGGATGCCTCGACTTGGAGCGCGTTACAACAGGGTGTCAATTATATAACGGTAAAAGTTACCGATAACGCCGGGAATTCTCAGAGTTTAACCGATGCGTTCTATATAAAAAAGGATACTGCTGCTCCGTCCATTACCAATAATCAATCCGGAGATGATACCTGGAGAGCTTCTGCAGGAACAACATACAATGTGGATTTTTCCGACTCCGGGGCACTCCTCTCCTATGTTCAGTACAAAGTTTGCTCGGCAACAGGTCAGACGGGTTCAGTCTTAAAGGACTGGACGGATATTGCGTCCGGAATCAACGCCTCTTCCTATACCTCTGATTGGACACTTGATTTTGCCTCTCTTTTGCAAGGGACAAATTATGTTTCTGTCCGGGCGTATGACCTTATCGGAAACAACTCGTCACTCAATGATGTTTTTTACGTAAAAAAAGATTCCACGGCTCCTGCTTCTGTCACCAATTTTGCAGCTTCTACCGGCCTTGAAGGAGAAATAAATGTTTCCTGGACTGCGCCGGGGGATGACGGGGCAAGCGGAACTCCTTCCGGTTATCTGGTAAAACTTAAGACCTCCGGTAATTTTACCGGAACTGATAATGATTTTAATTCAGCGGCAGCTTACAGCCAGTCCTGGGGAGCTTCAAGCGCCGGCTCTTCGGAAAATCATGTGTTAACTGGACTAACTCCTGCATTGACCTATTACGTTGCCATAAAAGCATATGACAAAGCAGGCAATTATGGAGCAATATCAAATCTTACGGGTAATTTTGCTCTTACTGGATCTGATACGACTGCACCTTCTGCTATAACCAATCTGAATGCGGTAACAGGCGATTATCCGGGACAGGTTATTCTGACCTGGACTACGCCCGGTGATAACGGAAGTTCGGGTAACCTTCAATCTCCGGCAAACGGGGGGTATACAATTAAATATTCTGTTTCAGGCCAGATAAACAATGATACGGACTGGGGTAATGCGACAACTTATGCCCAGAACTTTGTACCGGAGCCGGCAGGAACGGGAGAGAGCAGGGTTTTGAGCATGCCTCTTTCAAATACAACTTATTATTTCGCCGTTAAAGCTTATGATGAAGTGCCGAATACTTCGGGCCTTTCAAATTCGAGCTCGGCTACTTCCGGAATGCCCGGCGCGGCTGCGGGAGTTATAATGTACGGCGATAGTACAAATGCTGCCCCGAGGTATATGAACTGGACGGGCTCCGCCTGGGATCCTCAGTTGAATGCCTCCAACGCTACCGGAAGTATAAGATGGGTTGCGGTTAAATCCTGCCCCGTGGTCAGAAATGAAAAGATAGCAGGGGTTCTTTCTTCCGACGGGACTTTGTCAATACTGCGCTGGAACGGGCAAACCTCCACGTGGACGACGGAGTTTACAAACACGGGTATAGGTTCTGTGAATAATATTTACAGGGGTTTTGATGTTGCTTATGAGCGGAGTACCGGTGATTGTGTTGTCGTTTACTCGAAGGGGACAACAACGAATGAAATAGGCTGTAGAGTTTGGAACGGAAGTGTTTGGGCTAATGAAACTACGGTTGAACTGGCTACTACCGGAATTGTACGGTGGGTAAGATTAGAGCCGAAGACGGGCGCGGAAACACTTGCGCTTGCAACTTTGGATGCGAATTCCGATATTTATGCAATGATCTGGAATGGTTCTTCGTTTGCAAACGGAAAAACTCTGACTGCTTCCGCTTCTATTGCAACAAGGCAGTGTTATGATATTGCCTGGGAGACAACTTCGGGAAATTGTATGATAGTTTTTGGCGATGGCAACACTCCTATGTATGATTATTGGAACGGGAACAGCTGGCTGGCCGTCCAAGGCGCAGCGCCTGATACTGCTTCGACGCTTAACTGGGTGCGTCTGGCTGCTGATACAAAACCGGGTTCAAATAATATAGCTTTTGCAAGTCATGACGGCTCTGCTGACTGGAATACTTGTATCTGGAACGGCAGTGCTTGGGGTGCTTTACCTGCTGAAGATTCTACTATGGCAGCAAGTACTTACAGGTGTGCGGATGTTGCATGGGAAAAAGATTCCGGAAAAGCAGTTTTTGTAGCTGTCGATGCTTCTGCCACGCAGTTCAGTTATATTACCTGGACTTCCGGCGGCTGGTCAACTACGCCGTCGGTGGCGCCCAAGGATACGTATATCTGGCCGTCAGTCCTTCGTATTATGTCTCTATACTCTGACCCCAATACTAATAAAATGACCCTTGTGGGTCTTGATACGAACGGAAATATAAAATCGCGTAACTGGACGGGTTCAGCCTGGGTCGGAGGTACCGCGCATAATACTGCAGCTTCGGACGCGGCATACGAATGTTTCGGAGTGGCTTTTGATAAACATGATATTACGCCTCCTTCAATAATTAATAATCAGGCTGTGGATAATACGTGGCGCACTTCCAATAATGGAAGTTATAATGTTGATTTCTCCGATGCCGGCGGCTCTTTACTTTCGTATTTTCAGGTGAAGGTCTGGTCTTCTACCGGTCAAACAGGTACAATGCTTGCCGACTGGAGTACGGCTGCAAGCGGGATCGCCGGAAGTTCTTATACTGCCAACTGGGCTCTGCCTGCCGGGGTATGGACCGCGATGCAGCAGGGGATAAATTACGTCTCGGTCAGAGTATACGACGGTGTCGGGAACACTGCTGAGTCGGCTGATGTTTTCTACGTTAAGAAAGATACAAGCAGTCCTGTCCTAACTAATAATCAAACAGGGGATAATACCTGGAGAACTTCAGCGGGGACGTCCTACAATGTCGATTTCTCGGATACGACTTCGCTTTTGAATACGGTCCAATATATTGTGTTTTCGGGAACCGGGCAGACCGGTACCACCATTGTTACCTGGACGAATATTGCCTCGGGTATTAATGCTTCTGCTTACACTGCTGACTGGCAGGTGGATTTTGCCGCACTGGCGCAGGGTACGAACTATGTCTCGGTCAAGGCAGCGGATTATGCGGGAATTATTACAACGACGAATGATGTTTTCTATGTCAAAAAAGATACGCAGGCGCCGGCTGTGGCAAATAATCAGGCTGGAGATAATACGTGGCGGACTGCTTCCGGTACGGCGTATAATGTTGACTTTACGGATTCAGGAAATTCATTGTTAAATTACGCAGAGTATTCCGTCTGGTCAGGAACGGGACAGACCGGTTCACAATTAAAAACCTGGACAAGCATTGCCACCAATATGAGTACTCTTACCTACACCTCTGACTGGCAGGTTGATTTTACCGCCTTGCAGCAGGGAACTAATTACGTGTCGGTCAGGGTTTACGATAATGCGGGTAATACGGGTTCTTCTAATGATGTATTTTACATAAAAAAAGATACGGGCAACCCCGGTATTGTAAATAATCAGCTGGGAGATAATACCTGGAGGACTGCAGCGGGAACTTCCTATGATATTGACTTTAATGACTCGACCTCGTTACTGTCTTCTGCTCAATATATTGTTTACTCGGCGACAGGTCAGACAGGAGCTACCGTGATTACCTGGACTAATATTGCGACGGGAATAAACGCCGGTACTTACACCTCTAACTGGCAGGTGGATTTTGCTTCCTTACAGCAGGGGAGTAATTATGTTTCGGTCCGGGTCTATGATAACTCCGGAAATACCGTGTCGCTGACCGATGCTTTCTATATAAAGAAAGATACTGCAAATCCGACCTTTACAAATAACCAGACGGGGGATAATACCTGGAGGACTGCAGCAGGTACGACTTATAATGTAGATTTTGCCGATACCGGAAATTCGCTTTTAGCGAACGCGCAGTACTCGGTTTACAGCTCTACCGGTATGACCGGGTCAACTATTATAGGTTGGACGGATATTGCTTCAAGTATAAATTCTTCTTCCTATACAACTGACTGGACGGTGGATTTTAACACTCTCGCGCAGGGCACAAATTACGTTTCTGTAAGAGTATACGATAATGCCGGTAATACCAACTCGTTACCGGATGCTTTTTATGTAAAGAAAGCCACACAGGTCCCGGTTATAACAAATAATCAAACGGGGGATAATACCTGGAGAATTGCGGCGGGTACGGCGTACAATGTTGATTTCTCGGATGCAGGCGGCTCGCTCCTTAATACCGCTTCCTATTCCGTTTATTCCGGAACCGGACAGACCGGCAGTATGTTGAAAAACTGGACAGCGATTGCTGCTTCTATTAACGCATCTTCGTATTCAATCGACTGGACGGTTGATTTTACTTCTTTACAGGAAGGTATAAATTATATCTCCGTAAAGGTAACAGATAATGCCGGAATCACTACGACGCTGCAGGATGCTTTCTACGTGAAAAAGGATACGGCTAATCCTGTTGTTTCAAACAGCCAGCTTGGTGATGACACCTGGAGGAATACTGCCGGGATGACATATAATGTTGATTTCTCGGATACCACTGCGCTTCTTGAAAATGCCCAGTATGCTGTTTATTCCGGCACAGGACTTACGGGTTCACAGCTTAAGGATTGGACTAATATTGCTTCAGGGATAAACTTAAATTCATACACGGCAAACTGGAGTGTGGACTTTACCGCGCTGCAGCAGGGAAGTAATTACATCTCGGTCCGGGTTTATGATAAAGCAGGAAATACCGCTTCCTTGAATGATGCCTTCTACATAAAAAAAGACACAACCACTCCCGGTGTTACCAATAATCAGACCGGGGATGCTGCCTGGAGAAATGTTTCCGGAACAACGTACAATGTTGATTTTACCGACAGCGGAAATTCTAACCTTTCTTACGTCGAGTATTCGGTATATTCCGCGACGGGAAGGACAGGGACACAGGTTATTGATTGGACAACGGTTGCCACCAGTATTAATGCGGATTCATATACAACGGACTGGAGCGCGGCGTTCTCTTCGCTTCTTAACGGCACTAACTATGTCTCGGTACGGGTATTTGATAACGCCGGGAATTCTGTTATATCCGACGATGTCTTTTATATTAATAAGGATACGTCTGTTCCGGCTGCAGTAAATAACCAGGCAGGGGATAATGCCTGGCAGAGTTCTGCCGGAAAAATGTATGATGTCGATTTTACGGACGCGGGCGGGTCGAAACTTTCTTACGCCGAATATTCCGTCTGGACCGCCACCGGGCAAACAGGTTCGAATCTGAAGGTCTGGACAACTCTGGCAAGCGGGATAAATTCTAATTCTTATACTTCTGACTGGTCGCTGGATTTTGCTTCCCTGCAGCAGGGGACAAATTATGTTTCTGTCAGAGTTTATGATTATGCCGGCAGTACAGCAGCAACGAGCGATGTTTTCTATGTAAAAAAAGATGTATCTAAGCCGGCTGTGTCAAATAATCAACTCGGGGATAATACGTGGAGAAGTACCGCGGGAACGCTCTATAATGTTGATTTTACAGATTCAGGCTCCAGTCTTTTGAACAATGTGCAGTACAAGATTTGTTCGGCCACCGGTCAGACGGGATCGGTCTTAAAGGACTGGACTAATATTGCTTCAGGAATTAATTCAAATTCATATACTTCCGATTGGGCAATAGATTTTACCGCTCTCGCCGAAGGTGCTAATTATGTTTCTGTAAGAGTTTACGATAACGCCGGTCTTACGGATTATTCTAACGATGTATTCTATGTGAAAAAAGATATTACAGTGCCTTCTTATACTAATAATCAAGCAGGAGATAACACCTGGAGAAGTGCTTCCGGTACTTTATATAATGTTGATTTCTCCGATGCGGGAGGGAGTGATCTTTCATATGCAGAATATACTGTTTACACTGCAACGGGCCTGACCGGGGTGCAGGTGAAAACCTGGACGACGATTTCTACAAATATTAACGCCTCTTCTTATTCCACGGACTGGCAGACGGATTTTGCCTCGCTTTATGAAGGGGTAAATTATATTTCCGTAAGAGCGTTTGACAGCGCGGGCAGCTCAGTAACTCTTGCCGATGCTTTTTATGTGAAGAAAGATACAGCCGGTCCGGTAATTACCAATAATCAAACCGGGGATACTTCCTGGCGGACTGCAGCCGGAACAACCTATAATGTTGATTTTATCGATAACTTCTCCCTGCTTAATAATACTCAGTACAAGGTTTGTTCCGCAACCGGCCAGACAGGTTCGGTGCTTAAAGATTGGACGGATATTGCTGCCGGTATTAACGCCGCTGCCTATACTGCCGACTGGACTGTTGATTTCACGGCTCTCCAACAGGGGACGAATTACGTCTCGGTGCGGGCTTATGATAATAAAAGCAACTACACGGGTACGACCGACGCTTTCTATATCAAAAAGGATACGACAAATCCGGGAGTTGCGAATAATCAACTCGGGGATGATACCTGGAGAAAACAGGCGGGCACTACTTATAATGTCGACTTCAGCGATAACCAGTCAGGTCTTTCTTACTCAGAGTATGCCGTTTATTCCGCAACCGGAAAAACGGGAAGTAATCTGGTTACCTGGACCACTATTGCAACGAATATAAATTCTTCTTCATATACAACCGACTGGCAGGTTAATTTCAGTGCTTTGCAGAACGGGATAAATTATGTTTCTGTGAGAGTATACGATAATACGGGCTATACTGCCGAAGTTGTCGACGCTTTCTATGTTAAGAAGGATACTTCTGCTCCGTCTATTACCGATAACCAGACGGGAGATGATACCGTGAGAAGCGCGCCCGGAACTGTTTACAATATTGATTTCTCGGACACCGGAAATAGTCTTATCTCTTATATGCAATATGCCGTTTATAACGGAACGGGACTTCAGGGTACTAATGTAATTCCATGGACGGATATAGCAACAGGTGTAAATGCTTCAACGTACACGGATGACTGGCAGGTTAATTTCGGAGCGCTCGAACAGGGTGTGAATAATTATGTTTCGGTGCGTGTTTATGATAACGCCGGAAACTCTGCACAGTCGAATGATTTGTTCTATATTAAAAAAGCTATCGGGCTTCCGTCTGTAGTTGACAACCAGACAGGCGACGATACGTGGAGAAAAACCAACACCGGAAGTTATAATATTGATTTCTTAAGCGGCAGCGGAGTTAACCTCTCCTACTTCCAGGTAAAAGCAACAAGCGCGCCGAATCAGGGCGGATCGGTTTATGCCGACTGGACCAATATCGCAACTTCTATTAATAGTACGAGTTATTATTCTGACTGGACACTGCCTGCCGGGGTCTGGAACGCTCTCGGGGAAGGGGTTAATTACATTTCCGTCCGGATATATGATGTAGCTTCCAATAATACCGTAACCGATGACGTGTTTTATGTAAAAAAAGACACCGTAAATCCCGGCGTTACCAATAACCAGGCGGGGGATAATACCTGGAGAGGTTCTGCCGGCACAGCGTACAATGTCGATTTCTCCGATTCCGGTTCGACGCTCAGTTCTGTACAGTACTCAGTCTATTCCGCAACAGGACAGACAGGCTCACAGCTTAAGGATTGGACGAATATCGCCTCGGGGATAAACTCCTCGTCCTATACCACGGATTGGACCGTTGATTTTACCGCTCTGCAGCAGGGTACAAATTATGTCTCGGTGCGCGCTTATGATTCAGCGGGTAATTCAATTACCTCTCAGGATGTTTTCTATGTGAAAAAAGACGGAGCGGTTCCCGGGGTCACCAATAATCAAACAGGGGATGATTCCTGGAGATCTGCTTCCGGAACGGCATATAACGTGGATTTTACGGATGCCGGGGGAAGTAATCTTTCTTATGCGGAGTATGCCGTGTATTCAGGTACGGGCTTAACCGGTTCGCAGATAAAAAACTGGACAACAATTGCCTCCGGTATTAATGTGTCTTCCTATACAACCGACTGGCAGGTGGATTTTGCTTCTCTTTCCGAGGGGACAAATTATGTCTCAGTCAGGGCTTACGATAATGCGGGAAATCAGGTTCAGGCAAACGATGCTTTCTATGTGAAAAAAGATACCATAAATCCGGGGATTACCAATAATCAAACGGGGGACGATACGTGGAGAGGAAGTTCAGGAACCGCTTATAATGTCGATTTTACTGATAACGGCTCGCTGTTAAACAATGCGCAGTACGCGGTATACTCGGCGACGGGTTTGACCGGATCTCTTGTAAAAACCTGGACCAATATTGTGACGGGAATAAACGCTTCTTCCTATACGACGGACTGGCAGGTGGACTATGCTTCTCTTTCCGAGGGGACTAATTATGTTTCGGTTAGGGTTTATGATAATAATACGAATAGTACGGTAGTTACCGACGCTTTCTATGTTAAAAAAGACACGCAGGGTCCTGTAATAACAAATAATCAAGCTGGGGACGATTCCTGGAGGAAGCAATCCGGGACGGCTTATGATGTCGATATTTCCGATAGTTCTTCTCTAATAAATAATCTCCAGTATTCCGTCTGGACGGCAACGGGGCAGACGGGGTCGAGTCTTAAAGACTGGACCAATATCGCGGCCGGAATCAATGCCACTGCTTACAATTCAAATTGGGTTGTTGATTTCTCCGTGCTCCAGGAAGGTACTAACTACGTCTCGGTACGGGCTTATGATTATGTCGGAAATACTTCTTCGCTTACGGATGCGTTCTATATTAAGAAGGATGTGACCAATCCGCAGATAGCAAACCAGCAGGCGGGGGATGATACCTGGAGGAACGAGGCGGGTACGGTCTATAATGTCAACTTTACGGATTCCGGTAACTCCAATCTTTCTTATGCCGAGTACAGAGTGTATTCCGGTGCGGGCTCGACCGGGTCGCTTGTTAAGGATTGGACAACTATTGCAGCCGGTATAAACGCGGCTTCTTATACGACTGACTGGCAGGTGGATTATGCAGCACTTCTTGAAGGTTCTAATTATGTTTCAGTGCGGGTTTATGATAACGCCGGTAATACCGAGAACCAGCAGGATGCTTTCTATGTAAAGAAAGATGTGACCGTGCCGGGTGTGACGAATAACCAGACGGGTGATGATACCTGGAGAAGTGCCGCGGGCACGGTATATAATGTGGATTTCACTGATGCCGGGAATTCCGGGTTAAGCTTTGTCCAGTATAAGATTTACTCCGCGACAGGTATGACAGGTTCTGTGCTTAAGGACTGGACAAGTATCGCGGCAGGAATTAATTCCAATTCTTATACAACAGATTGGAGCGTGGATTTCTCCGCTTTACAGGAAGGAACAAACTATATCTCGGTAAAGGCCGTTGATAATGCCGGCAGCAGCGTTACTGTTTCTGACGCGTTCTATGTTAAAAAGGATGTAACCGTACCGGGTGTAACGAATAATCAGACGGGGGATAACACCTGGAGAGCGGCATCCGGCACCGCCTACAATGTTGACTTTACCGATACGGGAAACTCCAATCTCTCTTATGCCCAGTACAGAGTGTATTCCGGTACGGGTTTGAGCGGGTCTCTGGTGAAAGACTGGACAAATATTGCCACCGGAATAAATGCAGCTACTTATACTACAGACTGGCAGGTGGATTACGCGGTTCTTCTTCAGGGTTTCAATTATGTTTCAGTCCGGGCTTATGATAATGCCGGTAGTTCCACGGGAGCGACGGACGTTTTCTATGTTAAAAAAGATACCGCCGGACCGGTTATAACCAATAATCAGACGGGTGATGATACGTGGAGAAAAGCGGCGGGTACACTTTATAATGTTGATTTCTCCGACGCCGGTTCTCTTCTAAATAACATACAATACAAAATCACAAGCGCTACAGGGCAGACAGGTGTAGTACTTAAGGATTGGACTAATATTTCAGCTTCAATAAACGCGTCTACGTACACTACGAATTTTACGATAGACTTTGGTGCTCTTTCGGATGGTTTCACTTATGTCTCGGTCAGGGCTTACGATAATCTGAGTAATGCTTCGGTAACAAACGACGTGTTCTATATCAAAAAGGACGTTCTTGTGCCTGAGATAACGGACAGTCAGGCGGGCGACGACACCTGGAGATCTTCTTCAGGTACAACATACAATATTAATTTCAGCGATCTCGGAGAATCAAATCTTTCATATTTCCAATACACGGTCTATTCAAATGCCGGGCTTGCGGGTACAATGATAAAAGATTGGACAACGGTTGCCTCTTCTATAGATGCTGCTTCTTATACCACCGACTGGCAGGTGGACTTTGCCTCTTTACAGCAGGGAACAAATTATGTGTCGGTAAGAGTATACGATAATGCGTTAAATACTGCGCAGACAAACGATGTGTTTTACGTCAAAAAAGACACGTCAGGGCCGGTTATCACGAATAATCAGACGGGTGATGATACCTGGAGATCTGCTTCAGGGACCGTATATAATATCGATTTCACGGATACAAATTCCCTGCTGAATAACGCGGAGTATGCGGTCTACTCCGGTACGGGACTTTCAGGCAGTCAGCTTAAAAATTGGACAGCGATTGCTTCCGGAATAAACGCTTCGACATATACGACCGACTGGCAGGTGGATTTTGCTGCCCTTCAAAACGGGACAAATTATGTCTCTGTACGGATCTCCGATAATCAGACTTCTTCAACTGTTCTTACGGATGCTTTCTATGTCAAGAAAGATGCGCTAGCGCCTTCTTTTACCAATAATCAGACAGGTGATAATACCTGGAGAAATACTGCCGGGACTGTGTATAATGTAGATTTCTCTGATACGGGGAACTCCAACCTTTCGTATGCGCAGTATGCGGTGTACTCGGCGACAGGAAAAACAGGCACCCTTATAAAGGACTGGACCAATATTGCGACCGGAATAAATGCTTCTTCGTATGCGACAGACTGGAGTGTTGATTATAACGTGCTTGCTGACGGGAGTAATTACGTTTCCGTCAGAGCTTATGATAATGCAGGCGGAGTTATTACTTCTGACGATGTGTTTTATGTAAGGAAAGACTCTACTTTACCGGTAGTTACCAATAATCAGGCCGGTGATAATACCTGGCGGAGTGCTGCGGGAACCGTATACGATGTTGATTTCACTGATGCCGGCGGTTCACAGCTCTCTTACGCGCAGTATACCGTATATTCCGGAACCGGCCTTACCGGTTCGACTATTAAAGCCTGGACGAATATTGCCTCGGGAATAAATGCCGGGTCTTATGCGACAAACTGGACTGTGGATTTCACCGCTTTGTCCGAAGGTACGAATTATGTCTCGGTCCGGGTTTACGATAACTCCGGAAATACGAAACAGCAAAACGACGTGTTCTATGTAAAAAAAGATACCCAGGGACCGACAATTACCAATAACCAGACAGGGGATACGGCCTGGAGGAATGCGGCCGGGACACTTTATGATGTAGATTTCACCGACAACGGTTCTCTTCTGAACAATGTGCAGTATAAAGTAACAACTGCGACGGGGCAGACGGGAAGCATCAGAAAGGACTGGACGGATATCGCAACCGGACTGAATGCCGCTACTTACACGACTAACTTTACGGTGGATTTTGCGGCACTGCAGGAGGGTGTTAATTATGTTTCTGTCAGAGCTTACGATAATCTGACAAATGCCGTATCGCAAAATGATGTCTTCTATATAAACAAGGACACAACAGCGCCGTCGGCTATCACTAATCTTTCGGTTTCTACGGGAGCGGAAGGTATTTTAAATCTCTCCTGGAAAGCTCCGGGGGATGATGCTGCTTCGGGAACTGTCAGCAATTATTCGGTAAAATATAAAACCTCCGCGCAGGGGAACTTTTCGGGGACTGATGTGGACTTTAATGCGGCTTCTACTTATACTCACTCCTGGGCAAGTTTTGTTGCGGGAGGAAGTACGGAAACGAGGAGTATAACGGGACTTAATGCAAACTCTTTGTATTACGTTGCTATAAAACCGGTTGATAAAGCGGGAAGTTTGGGAGGTGTTTCAAATCTTACGGGTAATTCGGGAACTACCGGTGCTGATGTTACTGCGCCGTCAGAGATAACAAGCCTGTCTGCGGTTACCGGAGATTATGCGGGAGAGGTAAATCTTTCCTGGACTGCGCCCGGGGACAATGGGACAGGCATTAACTTGCAGGCTCCGCCGAACGGAGGGTACACTGTTAAATATGCACCCACTCCTGTGACGAATCTGGCAACCTGGAATGCGGCGACTACCTATAGTCAATCCTGGACACCGGTTAATGCCGGGGTTACAGAAAACAGGACGGTTTCGGGTTTAACTCCGAGTACTACGTATTATTTTGCAATAAGAGCTTATGATGAAGTCCCAAATACAGGAACCTACGGCAATTCCCCTTCAGCGGTTTCCGGAGCTCCCGGTGCGGCGGCAGGGGTTATCATTTACGGCTCGGGAAGTTTAACAAATCCAAAGTATGAACTCTGGAGCGGGTCGGCATGGGGCAGCGAGCAGACTGCTACGGCGGCTACGGCTACCATAAGATGGGTGATTACAAAACCCTGCCCTGTTTTCAGGAATGAGAAAATGGCAGGGGTTCTTTCCAGCGGCGGCACTATGTCTGTCTTAAAATATGACGGTTTGACAAACTCCTGGCAGACTCAATGGAATGTCTCGGGCATCGGCTCAAATAACAGCATTTATAGAGGTTTTGATATTGCGTATGAACAGACAACGGGAAGATGTATGGTGGTTTACTCTACCGGTGCGGCTTCAAATGAGATAGCTTACAGGATTTGGGACGGTACCTCCTGGACGAATGAAACTACGTATGATGCCGGGACTACAGGTATAGTTTACTGGGTGAGATTGAAACAAAGAAGCGGAACTGCGGAAATAATGCTTGCGACTCTGGATGCTAATTCCGATATTTATGCTTTAAGATGGAGCGGTTCTGTATGGGGTAACGGTAAAACCCTTTCGACTGCGGCCGCGGTTAACAGTAAACAATGCTTTGATATTGCCTGGGAAAATACCTCGGGTAAATGTATGGTAATCTGGGGTGCCGGTACAGGAACAACGTATGATCAGTGGAACGGTTCGATATGGCTTGCGTCTCAGGGAACTGGGCCTAACATTGCGTCGACGGCTAACTGGATAAGAATTGCTTCTGATACGGCGTCGTCCTCAAACAATATTGCTTTTGCTTCACTCTCGGGTTCTTCAAGATGGGATGTCTGCGTCTGGACCGGCGCTGCGTGGGGCGCGCTTCCTGCGGCGGATACTACGATGGAACCGTCTGACGGATTTAGAGCTGATGTTGCTTTTGAAAAAAGCAGCGGCAAAGCAGTTGCGGTTGCCGTGGATTTTACTTCAACAAAACTTAGTTATATTACGTGGACTTCTGCGGGCGGCTGGTCTGCTACTCCGGCTGCGGCACCGAAAGATACTTATGACTGGTCTAACCATATACGCTGGGTTCAGCTTGAGCCGGATCCGAATCAGAACAAGATGACGGCTGTTGGTATAGATGAATCAGCAACCATTGCTTCCAGGAATTGGACGGGCTCTGCCTGGACCGGCGGGACTGTACATAATGCCGGAGCTTCAGATTCTTTATACAGATGCGCGAATATGTGTCTGGATATGCATGATACGAATCCGCCGGGTATGACCGATAATCAGGCAGGGGATGATACGTGGAGAACTTCAAATAATGGCACCTATAATGTGGATTTCTCGGATGCAGGTGGTTCGCTTTTAGCTTACAACCAGGTGAAAGTGTATTCAGGAACCGGCATGACAGGTTCGCTTCTTTCTGACTGGACAAATGCGGTATCCGGAATAAATAATAACAGTTATACAACCGATTGGGCTCTTCCTTCCGCAGTCTGGACGGCTTTACAGGAGGGTGTAAATAATATTTCCGTTAAAATAGTAGACGGTGCGGGCAATAACGTTATTGAAGCCGATAAGTTTTATGTAAAAAAAGATACCGTGGCTCCGGTGATTACCAATAATCAGTCCGGTGATACAGCCTGGCGAAACGCTGCAGGTACCTCCTATAATGTTGATTTTTCGGATGCAACCTCTCTGCTTAATAATGTTCAGTATACGGTTTATTCTGCCACCGGAATGACAGGGACAAATCTTGTGGCCTGGACAAATATTGCTTCGTCAATAAATGCCTCGACTTACACGACAAACTGGACTGTTGCCTGGTCGGCTCTGGCAGAAGGAACAAACTACGTATCGGCAAGAGGGTATGACAATGCGGGCTTGACCACTTTGACTACGGATGCTTTCTATATAAGAAAAGACACGGTGGCTCCTTCAAATACGACAAATCTTACCGCGGTGCCGGGAGTGTCCCGGGGACAGGTAAAACTTACCTGGACTGCTCCCGGAGATAACGGGGTTTCTGCGGACAATACAGCAGGGTCGTATATAGTGAGATATTCGACAAGTCCGATTGCCAATGATACTGATTTTGAAAATGCAACAGATTACCCGAATACCTGGGTGCCGGTAACAGCCGCCGCAGAGGAGACAAGATATCTGTCGGGTTTAACACCCGGAGTAACCTATTATTTTGCAATTAAAACAAAAGATAAGGCCAATAATTATTCTGCTCTTTCAAACAATCCGTCCTGCTTGCCGCAGACGGGTAATATACATATTAATGAGGTTTATTCGCTCGGAGCTTCAGCAGGCGCGGACTGGGTTGAACTTTATAATGACACCGGCAGTGATGTCGGTTTGAGCGGCTGGACTCTGGTTTATAACAGCGGAACTATAGCAAGCCCCGGAACGGATGTAGCGGTGTGGACAGGAAGTGCCGGAGTTACCGTCACAAACGGCAGTGTACTTACACTCGGCGTTTCGTCGAATTTGGACGGGAATAATATTAGATACGTGAAACTTAAAGATAATTCAAATACTCAGATTGATGTAGTGCAGTGGCCCGCCTTTACTGCAGGCGCATCAGATATTTCTTTTGCAAGAATCTCTGACGGCAGTAATTATCTTGAGAAAGATCCGACGCCGACTCAAAACGCGCTTAATGCGGTCACCGGTACCGTGAAAATAAATGAGATCTCATATCATCAGCTTGCGGATGAATTTATTGAGTTAAATAATACAGGAGGCACGGCGGTGACGCTTGCCGGATACATATTAAGAGGTTCTCAGTCCGTTTCCGGAAATAATCCCTACAGGAAACATTTTACTTTTACCAGAAATATAGACGCGGGTTCTTTTGCCGCGGTGGATAACAGCAGTACGGATACCGGGGCAAACAGCTTTACATATGAGAACTCCTTTGGAACAACGAACGGCCTTACCTCATCGGCGGATTTTGTTGCTCTCGAAAATGCTTCGGGCCAGGTGGAAGACAGGGCGACCTGGCAGTCCGGAACGCCTTCTGTCTATTATGATTATACAGGAACACTGGTTCTATATGCGAATTCTGCTGCGGGCGGTCTTTCTGCTCCGAATACTCTGGGCAGAAACGGGGTTGATACAAATGTTGATAACAGTGACTTTGGAAGTTTCGCGACACCGACAGAAGGGCGGCGAAATAGTGCGGGAACTCAGGTTTTGGCGAATACTTTTGGCTCTCCAACCATAAATATTTCAAGGAATTTTAAAATAAGTATCACTCTGGGCGAGAATTCTTCCGACGGGGTTAATGATACTTTATGGTTTGTCAAGACCGGCGGAAATACGGATACTAAATCTCCTCATGTGTTCAGGCTTTCTGATCTTGGTTTTAATACTGCGGTAACAGCTCCGCAAACAGTGACAGTTTCCGGCGCGGTAATCACCGATATAGAAGGAAATAAGATAGTTGACGGTGCGACGTATAAGTTAATACTCAATAGCGATACGGCTGACGGCGCGCCGGCTCAGGTTGTAAACAGCGCCATAACCTATGATGCTTCAATACCCACCGGAGTTGTTTCTGATACCGCTCCCGTTAACGGAAGTGCGAATAACAGCGAAAAGATCGCGCTCCTTAAAATTACGGTGACGAGTACCAGCCCTGCGTGGGGGAATAATATAGAACTGACATCGGTAAATGTTAAATTCACGGATGGAGGCGGAACTCTCCTTTCTACTGCCGGGGCGCAGGGGTTGTTTGAGAGCGTCAGTATATTCAGGGACAACGCGAATACGGGCGTTGCCGGAAGTTATGAACCCGCTTTTGATACGGATGTTCTTGCCGCGGTTCAGAACAGTTCCATATCCCTTGACGGAAGCGGAGTTTTGACAATGAATGTGCCTCTTCCTGACGGAAGTGAAGCAACGATACAGAAAGGAACAAGCGCAGTGTATTTTGTAGTTGCTGAACTTACCACAAATGCCGGTGCGGCTTCGCCGAATTCTTTTAAAGCAATTGTGGATGCTGATATTTACTTGAGGGATGCTTATTATGATGTTACGCAGGCTACGGCTGCTTCAGCCCCTGTTTCTTCGACCGGTGTTACGGTGTTTGCTCCCGCGCCGCCTCCTGTTGACTCGCAATATCCTGCTACTGTAGCAACGGCGGTTAACGAACAGATTACGAGTCCTGTCGCAATCAACAGGGACACAGAGCAGGGCCTGTTTATGGGTTCCTCCGCGGGAAAACTGTATGCTCTGAATAATGACGGGAGCGCTAAATGGACGGTGCCTTTTGAAACAACAGGCGCTATTAGTTCTGCCCCGCAGGTTACCATGGAAAACGGTAATACCTTCATTTATATCGCTAATGACGCGGGCTACATCTATAAGATAAAAGATCAGGGTACTTCCGGAACGACAACCGGAGGGTGGACGATTAATCTTGGCGCGGTTGTAAAGGCAGAGCCGATTATGACCGGCGGAAGTATTTATATCGGGGCCGCGAACGGTAAACTTTTCAAAATAGACGATGCTACCGGAAGTGTTATTTGGGATACCAGCACGGCGATTTCCGGGAATCTGACCGGCTCGGCAGCTGTTGATGAGTTTACTCCGGGTGTAAGCTCCTGCTGGATAGGCTCTGAAGGGGGTTCTTTATACAGAGTAAACACGGTAAACGGACAGGTCTTGAGTACGCTGACTACCGGTTCAAGCATAAAGTCCTCTCCGTTTATTGACGGCGGATACCAATTTGGAGCCTCAAATAATCTCTTCATACCCTCAACTGATGGAAAGATGTATTGCCGCTCTTCCGTAAATCTTACGTTAATCCCTGACGGGTGGAAGAATCGTGGTGGTCAGGAAGACGGTAATTATAATATAGGCAGCGCCATTGAAACGGTTCCGTTTTATTGGGCCTGGGAGTCTCCAAAAGCGCTTTATTTCGGCGCAAATAACGGAAAGATGTACAAGATTAACGGTGAAACCGGAACACCGATATGGGAGTTTACAACCGCCGGGGCGATAAAATCTTCACCTATCGTTTATAACGGGTGGGTTTATTTCGGAAGTGATGACGGAAGGTGTTATTGTATCTCTGCCTCTGACGGTATTCTCAGAAGCGGCTGGCCTGTGACTACCGGCGCTGCCGTGAAAGCAATGCCAGTTCTTGGCGGCTGGGATGACGGGTTTGGAGAGTATACAAATATTACATTTACTTCAACTGACGGAAAAGTGTACGCACTGCAGATACAGTAAAAGAAGCAAGTAAAGCAAAGACAGCAAGGACAGGAAAAGCAGGTAAAGCAAAAACAGAAAGTAAAGCACCAACAGTAGATACAGAAAAAGCAGCTGAAAAGTAAAAAAATGGAGATCAAAATGAAGAAAAAACTAAATGAAAGTTTAAGAGATTTTAGAAAGAAATCTATTTTTAAACATTTTCTTTCTGTATTTGCTTTCCTTGCTGTTTTCTCTTTCTGTGCTTTCCTTGCTTCTTCTGCTTTTTCTGCTGATTTCCGGGCTTTCAAGCGGGACTCAAAGCGGTCGGGGGCGGTTACTGAACAGGCCTATCCGGCTCTTACCTTGAAATGGTCTTACACAACACAGGGTGCAATAGTTTCTTCGCCTATAGTTTATCGCGGGGCGGTGTACTTCGCCAATGATGCCGGTGATGTGTATGCTATGACGGCTGATTCACTGACCGCCGAAGTAAAGTGGCAGTATTCAACAGATGGCAAAATAGTTTCTTCACCTCTGGCGGATGCAGGCAGGATATATGTCATTTCCCAGGACGGTAATCTTTATGCGTTTGATGCCGAAACCGGAGAAATTAAATGGACTTATAATATTGGCAGTACCGATTGTGCTTCTCCTGTTATTTATAACGGCAATATGTACGGCGCAACAGGTTATCCCAATAAATACATCTATTGTTTTAATCTTTCAACAAGGTCTATGGCTTGGACAAAACCCATCGGGCAGTACAGTTACTCTTCGCCGGCGGTATATAACGGTGTTGTTTACGTCGGGGCCAATGACGGGTGTTTGTACGCGCTTGATGCTTATTCAGGAGAGGTGAAATGGTTCTTTCCGACTGCGGGCGGGGTATTTCTTGCGACACCCTGTGTCTCAAATGACGGTAACGTCGTTTATTTTGCAGGAGGAAACGATGATAGAAAAGTTCATGCGCTCTTACTTAATAGCGACGGGACTCCAAAGCCGGGTTGGGTTTTAAACGATTTTGGTTCGGCGCCTGCTTTGCCTACGCTGGTATCTTCTATTACTGAGGCGGAAGGCTCAATATATTTTGTCAGCGGAATCACACCTGCAAAACTATATTCTTTGAATTCAAGCGGGGTTACAAATATGGCACCTGTTCCTCTCGGCAATGCCTCTACCACCGGTGTTGTTTCCACTCCTGTTGTGGCAAACGGAGTTATTTATGCCGGGTCTACTGAAGGTAAACTTTATGCAGTTGATATTAATGGTGATATTCTGGAAACTAAAACGGTTGAAGCTCCTATACTCTCTACCCCGGCGGTTGCAAACGGCTGGGTTTATGTGGGTTGCGGAGAAACCGGGGACGGGACACTATACGCTTTTAAAGCAGCAAAAGTTTCTGCAATTACTTATCCGGAAGACGGCGCGACCGTAAAAGGGCAGGTAATGCTAAAGGGTGTAATAGAAAATGCGCAGTTCAATAAATATACCGTAGAGTACAGCCTGGGCAATACCGCTGCCTGGGTAAAAGCAGGCGAGAGCACAACGCTGCCTGCGGTTAATAACCTCGTGAGTCTTGTAACGAGCGGCTTCCCTGAGGGGGAGTATAAACTGCGGCTTACCGTGGATGACGGCACTTCCTTAAATAGCAGGGCAATCATAGGGTTTTTCATTAACAACGTGATAACTGCCGGTACAATAAGTGCCGCAATCGGAGGTACTGTAACTTCTCCGGACGGTACGGAAGTTGTTTTCGACCCCGGAGCTTTGACAGAAGATGATACGGTGACTATTGATAAACCTGTGGTCTATGCAAATTCCGCTTACCCGTCTAATTTTACGCCGACGGAGGTTGCAAGATCCTTTACTCTTACGAAAGCTGCGAATGCTGTTTTTAAACAAAAAGTAACTATAAAAATCCCTTACGCGGATGTTGAAGTGGCGGGGAAATCAGAAACAAATCTAAGAATTGCGGTCTGGGATACGTCAAAATTGAAGTGGAGTGTGGTAAATACTTCCAAACCGAATACCGAGGAGAATTATGTGATTGCAACGGTCTCTCACTTTTCAGTTTATAGGATCTTCGAGTATAAACCTGGTGTTGCGGAACTTATAAATAAAGATACGGTATATGTTTACCCGAATCCTGCGCTCGGTGATATTACTTATTTTAAATGCTATCTCGGCGCGGATGCGGATATTACGGTGTCCGTATTTAATATCGCGGGCGAGATTGTAGCAGAATTAAAAGGAAACGGTTTCGGTGGGAATGGGGTTGACATCCCGTGGAACATTAAGGACTATGCCAGCGGAGTCTATATCTTCAAACTCCAAGCTATCTCAAAAGTTAATGGTGAAAGAAAATATGTCACGAAGAAGATGGCCGTGGTGCATTAAGCAAGTACAGCAAACAAAGCAAGAACAGTAAATACAGCAAGAAAAGGAAAAGATTAGGAACTTAGAAAAAAACAAGGGCGGGGTATATGGGAAATGCTAATGATTACAGAAAGTTGAAAGTATGGGTAAAAGCACATAGTCTGGCTTTAAAGGTTTACGATATTACAGATGAGTTTCCGAGGAAATATATGTTTGACCTTACTAGCCAGTTGCGTCGGGCGGCTTTGTCTGTTCCTACAAACATTGCTGAAGGCAATGCTGCTTTGCATCCGAAAGAATTTGTTCAGTTTTTGAATGTATCTATGAGATCGTCGGCAGAGGTAAGGTATTTACTTGACTTTGCTTTTGAGAAGAGTCTTGTTGAAGAAAATATCCATGATGAGCTTGTTAATCTTTGTGATGAGATTTGGAAGATGATTTGTTCCTTAATGGCTGCCGTCAAAGAACGACAGTATATTAAAAAAACAAATAATTCCTTTTTTATTCTGTTCTTAGCTGTTTCTGCTGTACTTGCTGTTTCTACTGTTTTTGCTGCCGAGATTCACCCCAATGCCGGCAAGACCTCAGCTTCTTTCCTTAAAATAGGCTTGGGTGCGCGTGCTATCGGAATGGGTGAATCCTATGCGGGTATTGCGGATGATGTCTATGCTGTTTATTGGAATCCGGCAGGATTGAATAATTTGACAAGTAATGAGTTTACAGCTATGCATACCGAATGGTTTCAGGATATCAGGTATGAATATGCTTCCGCCGCGCTTCGCCTTGATGCAAAGAGTGTTTGTGCTTTTTCCCTGGGAGGCTTGTATTTAGCAGGGATAGAAAGGCGTACGGTTATGGAAAATCCGGAGGACGGTCCTTCTTTGCCGGAAGGAACATTTGGGGCTTATGATATCCTGGCTGTTGCTTCATATTCGTCAAAGCTGGATGAATCCTGGACACTTGGTGCAAATATTAAAGGTGTCTATGAAAGCATTGATATATACGGCGGTTTTACAATTGCTTTAGATGTCGGCGCAATTTATAAGATTGTTCCAAATGTTAACATTGGAATGGTAATACAAAACTTTGGACCGCATCTTTCTATACGGGAAACCTCCTACTGGTTGCCGCTAAATATTAAAGTAGGGGTTGGATTTAAAATTCCCGAGGTTAATCTCACCGGAGATTTTGATATTAATCAGCCGATTGATAACTTTACAAAGTTCTCGGCAGGGTTGGAATATAATTATGATAATCTTCTTTTTCCAAGGATTGGATATCGTTATAGATTTAACGGTAATGAACTGGGGGAACTGTCCGGTCTGACGGCGGGGATTGGAATCCGGATTTCAGACTACCAGCTTGATTATGCTTTTGTTCCTTTCGGGGATCTCGGGGTTACGCACAGAATTTCCTTTACGGCGAGACTGGGAGGGGCAGCAAGTGAAGCAGGAAAAGCAGGTGCAGGAATTACAGAAAACGCAGAAAAAAAAGGAAATAAAAAAGGGAAAGTGCATAGCCTGTCCGCCGGTTCTTTGGCGGGCAGTCCGCCAATCTCTAAGGCGGAAAGGACAGCAAAAGAAGAAAATACGGTTGGAGTGGAAAAGGATATTGTGGACTTAGTGAAGGAACCCTTAAGATTTTCCGGTTTTCCGGATAATTCTATCATCAGGATATATTCTATTTCCGGAGATTTAGTCAAAGTCTTAAATAATGTTAAAGTGTGGGACGGAAAAGACAGCTCGGGGAATACGGTGTCTGCCGGCAGGTACATTTATGAGATCAACAGTAAACATTCCGGCAGATTTACTGTAAAATAAGTGCTTGGATTAAAGTTAACGGGGAAAACAATCTCTATCCGGAGAAACTCAAGAAAAAAGGGAAAGCCTGATTGATGGGAGTCAAATATTTTAAGTATACCGCAGTTTTTGTTTTTTTTATTACATTGACTGTATTTTTGCCCTTTGTCTGCCCTACGGTTTATGTGGGTGATTCAGGTGAGCTGATAACCGCCTGCTACGGACTCGGGATTGCGCATCCTCCGGGGTATCCGCTTTTTACGCTTCTTGGCAAACTGTTCACGTTTCTGCCTCTGGCAAGTATCGCTTTCCGGGTTAATATTATGGCGGTATTTTTTGGTTCCCTCGCCTGTACGGTATTATTTATTCTGCTTAATTCTCTTTTTAGCAGGCAATATGCGCTCCCTGCACTATTTTCCTCGGTCACGCTTGCTTTAGGAACCGTATATTTTTCGCAAGCCCTGCAGGCCAAGGGGGGGATCTACACGCTTAACGCTTTTCTTGCAGTTCTTTTATTAATTGCAGTCTTAAAATATTCCTATAAAAAAAATATCAGGTTTCTATATTTGGCGGGTCTTTTTATGGGACTGGCGCTTGCCAATCATCATACGTCACTTTTTCTGGTGCCGGTTGTGTTTTATTTGATCATAACGGACAGGAAAGACGGTTGGTTTATAAAAACTCTGGTTTTTTCCGTGATAACGGTTATGGTTGCGGGAGCTCTGTATTTGTATTTGCCTGTAAGGGCTTCTGCAAATCCACTGATTAACTGGGGTAATCCGCATAACATTGAAAGAACGGTATATCATATAGTCAGAGGACAGTACGGGGCGTTAACCGCAAATGCTTTTTCTTTTAACCGCGCGTTTGCAGAAATAGCGGTATTTTTTGAACTGGTGTTCAAAGAATATTATGCTTTCCTTCTGGCAGCTGTTCTAGGGGTTTATTGCCTGTATAAAAAGAAGAACATATTACTCTTACCCGTTATTTTTCTGGTTTTTTCAGGTCTAATTCTTCTGTTGGTACTTAACACGGATACGGATTACAAAAATATTGAAACATTTAAAGTTTTCTGCATGCTGTCCTTTCTGGGTATAGCCATCCTTGTGTTTGCCGGCTTTGTTTTTCTCTATGAGAAAAACAAATTACCGGCATTACTTATTTTTTCCGTATTCCTTCTTCCGGTTGCGGTCTCCGGCGTAAATACTGCGCGTTTAGATAAAACAGAACTTGCGTATAATTTTAATGTAAATGTACTTAAGACCCTGCCTGAAGGTTCCCTGCTCTTTTGCTACGGCGACAATATCATGTTTCCCCTGGTATATCTTAATAAAGTTGAAAAACTCAGAACTGATCTCTTTATCTATGATGACATCGGTTGTATTTTTAAGAATATTTATGGAGAGGACTTTGTACGGCTTTCTGACGTTGAAAAAAACAGCGTAAGAAGTACCGTGCAAATGGATCTTCTCCGGAATTTTCCGGGAAAAACATATTTTACGCTCGGAAGTTATCTCTCGAACTCAGGTATTGCTTCTGTACCCAAAGGTGTGCTGTATCTTGCGGAAGGACCGGCTTCCGGAAAAACGGAAATAGACCGGCTCTGGTCTTCATACGGGGATTTTGATAAAATAGAAAAATTTAGCGATTATCTTCTCCGGGATCTTTCCGCGCAATACTTCTATTTTCGGGCGGAGTATTATAATAACCTTAAAGATAAAGACCGGGCCGTCAAATACTTTCTCCTTTCTGCGGAAAGAGCGGGAGAACTGGATTATTTTACGGGGAATGTCTCAAGAAAGCTTACAGAAACAGGGCTTTACCGCGAAGCCTTGGATTTTGCGGGGAAATATAAAAATGCGTTTACGTTGTTAAGCGCGGGTATTGCTTCATATAAACAGAAGAACTTTGCAGCCTCTGAAAACTATTTTAAAGAAGCGGTCTCAATGCGGCCCGGTTTTGCCGAAGCTTATACTAATCTGGGTGTTGTACAGTCAGAAAAAGGCGATCTAGCAAAAGCGGAATATAATTTGTGCAGAGGTCTTGAACTGGAGCCGGGAAATATAAACGCGCTTATAGGGCTGGCTGTGCTTCATCTTAAACAGGGAAAGGCCAAATTGGCGGAGCTTGAACTTGAAAAAGCTCTTGGTCTGGACCCGTCGAACAAGATTGCTTTAAAATATCTGGAAAAACTAAAGAAGGGGAGCTGAAGATACTCAAAGAAGAGAAGTTTGCCATAGATACCTTTGTTCTGTCAAAACCGGAACTACCGGGCGGTTGTAAGCCGCACAAGCTTGCCTGGAAAAAAATAATTGCTCTGGCTGAAGCGCACTGGCTTGGTTTTTATATTTCAAAAGCGGTTAAAACTTTGAATCTACGTATCAGCAGAAAAAACCGCCTGGTTTTGGAGAAGTTAAAAAAGAGGGAGAAAAACCGGTTCCTGTATTTCCAAAGGAAGTTCCCGAAAATAGTAAAGGCTTTAAATAATAAAAAAATAAATTACGCGGTATTAAAGGGTGGTTACCTTGCTTTTGATATTTATCCCGCGGGTGCCAGATATTTGAGCGATATAGATATTATTGTGGCGGAAAAAGACAGTTTGGCAGCCGTCCGGTCCCTGTATGAAGAGGGTTTCAGGGAAGATAAGAAAAAATCTAACAAAACTGTGACCGTGATGACTGATGTAAACGGGCTTGAAGTGGAGCTGGCCGGCGAACTGGGAGTGCTGAAAAATATTTTGCCGGTCGAAGAGTTACTTTTACATACGGCAAAGGTGAAAATCGGAGGTCAAAAAGTTAGAGTTCTGAATTGCGAATATAATCTGCTCCATCTTTGTCTGCATGCTTCCATGACCCATTCTTTTTACGATATCTCAAAACTCGTTGATATTAATGAGTTTTTAAAGACCAAGAGAATTAACATGGAAAAAGTAGAAACCCTCGCAAAGAAAAAAGGGGTTTTCCGAGCTGTGTTTTTACCCGTAGAGCTCTGCGGTAAACTTTGGCAAAACAACATAGGATTAAAGTATAATATAAGTACAGGGCTTGCGGATAAACTGATCAAATATAATCTGGAGTCGGCTTTAAAAATAGAATACGATAAAAGGTCTGCTTTCTACGGCTACCTCATTCCTGTATTAATAGCCGATACCTGGAGTCTGAAGTTTAAGATGATTAAGGACTACTTAATCAAATGAAATTTACGATTGACGATTTACAATTGACAATTTTAGGAAGGCGAAATGAAACGATTCGCCGAATTGAATTTAATATCACGAACTTGTAAAGCTAATTTAACAAGTGCATTATAAATAATACTACATTAAATTGTCAATCGTAAATCGTCAATTGTCAATACTAAGGATGGCCTATGTCCGTTAAGGTAATCAAAATATCGAAAAGTTTCAAGAAGGGAAAGGAAAAGCTTTCTGTTTTCCGGTCTTTATCTTTTACCGTAAAGCCGGGCGAACTGCTTCTTCTTACCGGCAAAAACGGTTCGGGTAAAACCACTCTTCTGAAAATAATATCAGGTCTTCTTATCCCTGATAAAGGGGAAGTAGTGCTAAACGGCTTGTCTCCGGCGGCGGCAAGAAGAGAGATTGGCTATTTAGGTGCAGAGGAGCGAGCTTTATATTTTAAATTGACGGGCAGACAGAATCTGGAATTTTTTGCAGAACTTTACAATGTGGATGCTAAAACTATTTCAGATCGTATCGAAAAACTGAGTGAACGTCTGAAAATGGAGAGCTATATTGATTTTCCTGTCGAGAACTGTTCTCTTGGCATGAAGCAAAGAATTTCTATTGCTAAAACATTGATACATCATCCGGATATATGTCTTTTTGATGAGCCGCTAAAGGGTCTGGATAAAACGGCAAAAAAAATATTTATCGAGCTGCTCAAGCTTCTGCTTAAAAATAAAAATACCATCATAATTGCAACGCACAATGAAACAGATTTTAGAGGCATAAAATACAAGGTCAGGGAGCTGGGTCTGTGAGTGCGCGGGCATTTATTAAAAGGGATTTTCGGATAGAGAAAAATTATAAGCTGGCTTTTATTTTAAAGCTGGCCGGTATGTATCTGTATCTTTCCATATTTTACTTTATGGGCTTCTGGCTTGAAAAAAGCGGTGCCTTCTTTTTGTCGGTGTTCCTCGGGATTATTTTTGCAAATTTACTGCTTGTCCCGCTGAATGCATTTTCGGAGGGGCTAAGAAAAGAACAGCTCTATGGAACAATGGAAAGCTTGTTTCTTTCTTCAAAGAGTAATTTCAGCCTTCTTTCCGGAGTGGTTTCATACCCGTTGGTTTATGGGTTTCTGGAAACAGTTATCTATCTTGGGGCTTTGTTTTTTATTCCGCTACCGGGTGAAATAAATCTATTTCTGCTGCTTTCCGGTGTTGTTCTGGGGCTTTTTTCCCTGGCTGCACTGGGAATCATTTCAGCTTCATTTATAATGGCTTTTAAAAGAGGTGATCCCATAAATTTTCTTTTAAATGCAGCTCTTACTCTGCTGGGAGGTGTGTTTTTCCCGGTCAGCGTTCTCTCCGGCTGGCTTCTTAAACTCTCATTGCTAAATCCAATAACACATGCTCTTGAACTCATCCGTATCGGGTTTGGCTTTAAAAGTTCTCTTTCCTGGTCGCCGCAGTCAAGCATTATGTTCCTTTTAATATTTTCTATAGTTGTTTTGCCTGCTGCCTTTTATGCTTTTAAACTTGCAGTCAAACACGCCGGAAAAACCGGAAGCATCGGAAAGTATTAAATGAAACGGACATAAGTAAACCCTGAATATTGTAAAAATGCTGATATATATTGCATTTTTTGGAAAACTTTGTTAAAATCAATAAGAAGCAAGGAAAGCAGGGGAAGTAGAAGAAGTAAAAGAAGCAAGAACAGAAAAAAAAGGTCTATTTCTAACGTTTAGCTCCTTGTATTTTTATCGGTTTTGTTTCGAGTTTCGAGTTTTCCGCCTACGGCGAGATCTCGCTTTAAACGGACGAATTTAGTGCTTCTAATTTACGATTGTGAAGGAGCCTATTATGATACTAGTTGTTGATGACGAACAGGATATATGCGATGTTTTGACGATATTTCTCAAAAAAGAGGGATACGAGACGGATATAGCAAAACTCGGACGTGATGCGATAACGAAATTTAAAGAAATAAAGCCCACTCTCGTCTTTTTGGATATTAAACTTCCGGACATTGACGGTATAGAAGTACTTAAGAATATTAAAGAAATAAACCCGGGAATACCTGTGATAATGATTACTGCTTTCAGGGACGCGGAAAGAGTGGTTTCTGCTTTCAGGCTTGGGGCTTACGACTGCATCTTTAAGCCGTTTGATTTTAAATATATAAAGACTGCGATGATGACATCGATAGGAAATAAAAAATAATTACTAGTGACTAATGACTATTTAATGAAGGCGAAAAAGAGCTTTCGCCGCATCTATTTAAGAAAAAATTAAATATTGGAGGAGGCTGTTTTCCTCTTACCATAAATAGTCAATAGTCATTAGTACTTAGTCAATTTTCTTTTCAAAGGAAATCATGTATTTAGATTATTGGAAATTACAGAAAAAACCTTTTGAGAATACGCCGGATCCGGCATTTTTTTATCTTTCTCCTCAGCATGAAGAAGCGCTTTCCCGCTTACTTTATGTAGTTCGTGAAGAAAAAGGGCTGGGGCTCTTAACAGGAGTTTTTGGCTGCGGTAAGACGCTTCTTTCCCGTGCTCTTAATATGGAGCTGGAAAAAGATATTTATAGAGTGGCTTTCATTACCAATCCAAGAGTGGAAGATATTGATTTGCTTCGTTTGATAGCTCATAACCTGGGAGCGCCCGAACTTCCTGTCAGAAAATCAGATATCCTTATTACGCTTGAAAGGCTCATTGCAAATAACTGGAGAGACAAGAAGAAGACTGTAATTGTAATAGATGAGGCGCATACGATAGAAGATGTTAGGGTATTTGAAGAAATTCGACTGCTTCTTAATATCCAGCTCGAAGATAAATTTCTGGTAACGATACTTTTAATAGGTCAGCCGGAACTTCGGGAGAAACTTGAATCTAATAAACAATTGTCGCAAAGAATAGCGATGCGTTACCACCTCGATGCTTTAAGTTCAATAAACACGGCGGATTATATAAAATATAGGATGAAAGTAGCAGGTGCGACAAAGGAAATATTTACTGCGGATGCCATTAATCTCTTGTATCTTCGTTCAGGTGGAATCCCGAGAAGAATTAATCAGATTTGCGATATGGCTCTTATGGTAGCGTACGGTAAAACACTCCCGCAGATAGATATGTTTGTAGTGCAGGAAGCGATAGATTCATTAGGCGGAGCGGATTAAACTGAAAGTTTATAAGGTTTGTAAGGTTTTTAAAGTTTGTAAAGTGAAAAGATCTTGCGAATTGAAGATTGAAAATAGGATTATTGGTATAAATTCAACGATTTTGTTTAAGATTTAGTTATTAAGTATATTTTGTTTGTTTAGAATTTAGTGCTTAGACCTTAGTTATTTTCTGTTTAGAGTTTCGAATTTATGCAGGCAAACAAAGGAAAAGCGTTATTTCAAAGGAGTTATTATGCGTATACTCGCAATAGGTCCTCATCCTGACGACATAGAGATTGGTTGCGGCGGCGCTTTGCTCATTGCAAAAGAAAAAAAATATGATATTAATCTTTTGATAATGACCCGGGGGCAGGCCGGCGGTGATTCGGGAAAAAGAATAAAAGAACAGGATAAAGTCGCAAAGATTTTGCATGCAAAATTGCACTGGGGCGGTTTAATAGATACAAGAGTGGAGTTAAATAGAGAACTGATCCAGATTATGGAAAGAGAAATAACTAAAATAAAACCAGATATTATTTTTGTACCTTATAATAATGATACGCATCAGGACCATCGTAATATTTCGACGGCGGTTGTAACAGCTGCCAGATATCAAAAAAATGTGCTTTTTTATGAAGTGCCTTCCTCTATTGAGTTTTTACCGGTAGCTTATGTTAATATAACTTCCGTAATAAATCGCAAGTTCGAGCTCTTGAAGGCGCATTCTTCGCAGGTTCATAAAACAAAAGTTCCCGGACTTAGCATTTTAAAAAATGCGGAAGCTAATGCGATATTTCGCGGAGTTCAAAACCGGGTAAAATACGCCGAGGGTTTTATGCCTCTAAGGCTGGAGCTGACAAAGTTTAGATGATAAAAAAAATACTGTATTTCTCTGCTGGAGCAGGCGCTCTTTATCTTTTAATGCCGTTTGGCGGAACCTGGTTTTATGCTAACAATCTCAGAAGCATCTATGTTCTGCTTCTTGCTTTTCTTCTTGCCGTAATATTTACCCCTCTCGCGATCAAAGTTGCATTTAAATTTAGTATCCTTGATATTCCAAATGACAGAAAGATTCATTTAAAGCCGATACCGAGAATCGGAGGGCTGGCAATATTTCTTGCTTTTCTTATTGCAGTCGGGAGGAATTATCATTTTCCTAAAGAGGTCATAGGCCTTTTGTCCGGGCTGGTACTTGTCTTCGCAGCGGAGTTCCTGGATGATATAAAAAGCAATTCTGCTTTTCTCCGGCTTGGGGCTCAGGTGGTTGCTGTTATTATCCTGATAATATCCGGAGTCTATATTACCGTCATTCCTGAATTTCCGGGTTCTGTCTTTTTTGATTATCTTCTGACCGTATTTTGGGTAGTAGGTATAATTAACGCGGTTAACTTTCTTGACGGGGTCGATGGTCTGGCTGCGGGTCTCGGGATTGTCTCAGGACTCGGTTTTTTTGCAATAATATATATATCCGGACAGCTTGAACTTTCATATCTTCTTCTGGCCTTTCTCGGGGCTTCTATCGGATTTATTCTGTTTAATTTTAAGCCTGCCAAAATATTTTTGGGTGATTCCGGTTCGTCAACTATCGGTTTCCTTCTTGCAAGTTTTTCCATTATTGGAGTATGGGATAAGAATAATGTCATGATAGGTGTGGCAATGCCTGTACTTATTATGGGAATTCCAATATTTGACATGCTTTATACGACCATCTCCAGAATTAAAAACGGTTCTGTCTCTACCTTAAGAGAGTGGATAGAGTTTACCGGTAGAGACCATTTTCACCACCGTTTAATGCATATCGGATTCTCTCAGAAGGCGACGGTGATTTTTCTTTACGTGTTAAATCTAATTCTGGGGCTTTCAGCTCTGGCTTTGACCCGTGCATCAGAGAAAGAAGCTCTGTTATTACTTTTTCAGGCTGTCCTGATATTTGGAATAATAGTTGTCCTTATGAGAGTGGGAAGGAAAGTAGAGTAAGTATAAACTCGAAATTAGAAATTTGAAACTCGAAAAAGAAGCGTTGATAAGATATTTGAGTAAAAATAGAAGAATAAATAGGTTATATCTGTGTCATCGCGGTTAAGATCTGTGCCATCAGTCCAAAAGGTGCTTTTGGACAAATTTTGGAATTGTTAATGTAATTGATATTGTATATAATATAGTAAGTAAAACTGTTTGAGGTTGTTATAATGTATATAATAACCTCAATAATTAGTAGTCATTAGTACTTAGTAATTTGTTTTCAGTGGGGTTTTATGAAACTATCGAAAATAATGCCCAAGGGACCGCCGAAGCCGGTTGAACCGCCTGTGGAAACTGTGCCTTTGGTCCCTGAGTTAAAACCGCCGGGTACGAGCATATTCAAAAGTCCTCTCATTGAGAAAGGACTGTGCTCTTCGGTACCTTGTGGTTCTCCCGTTACTCCTGTTGTTTCCGGTGAACCTAAAAAAGAAATAGAAGTTCCTCAAAGGATTGTGGAAAATAAAACTGTAATTTCTCCTTTTCGTAAAGATGCCGAAAAAAAACGGGCTTTAAGTACCTATAAAATGCTTATAAATTTTTCTCGGGAAACTGTAGCCCTGAATGGCAAAGGTGATTTTGCTGAGGTAAAAAGCAGCGCGGAAAACGTAGTAGAGGTGGTGCTGGAAGAACTTGAAAAAGGTAATGATGAACTTCTTGTTTTGACTGCAAAAACTACAAATGATAATACGATGTATTCTCATTTGTCTAATACTTGTATTCTTGCAATTCGACTAGGGCTGGGTCTTACTTATTCAAAAGAGAAATCACTCTTTCTTGGAACGTCTGCGTTGCTTCACGAAGCCTGGGGCGGGACACATATTGATTTGACAAAAGGAGTCATAAAACAGCGCGACAATGAGAGGCTTACAAGGGAAATTTACGAGCAGATACAGACAAAGGATTTTGCGGGCAGTATTTATGATACTAAAGAGCTTAACGAAATGGCAAAGGTAATAGGTCTTGTTGATATTTATGAAGGTCTGTCCCATCCCCGCAAACTTCGGGAGAGGAAGCTTCCTCATGAGGTGCTTAAAATGTTCATACGGTCCTCTGACGAAGTTTTCGAGCATTCTGTGGTGAAAAAATTAATAGAAGAACTGTCTATCTATCCGCCCGGAAGTTATGTGCGTCTTAACAGCGGTCAAATAGGCTTTGTAATCAAGGCAAATAAAAAATTCCCGACCCGTCCGGTAGTAGAAGTTATTTTTGACAGAGACGGAGTATATCAGGAGAAGCCGCAGTATGTGAATTTACTGGAAAACGCCATGACACAAATAAGTGACGCAGTAGACGAGGATAAACTTTCAGGGCTTGATAAAAAAGGTCTTATGGAAATTTCCATGCACAAATGGTGGACTGAGTGAAACAGATGCTCGGAAGAGCAGATGCGCAGAGGCACAGCAAGTTGAGCAAAGGTATAAATATCTAACCATGAACCCTTTGCGAAATCCGCCTAGGCGGAAGAAGCAAGTGCAGAAAGGGAAGAAAGTGACAAAAACTTGCTATAAGCTTTCGTGATGTGTTTTTGTCATCCTCGAGTGTTTTTATCGGGGATCCAGTGTCTGGTGTTTGTATCAGTGGAATCCTGTAGCTTTGTAATCTCTACGAGAGATCCGCCAAATATAACTGGCGGAAGTGGAATCGAATTTAGAAGGAGATGACTATGATGAAAAAATTATTAGTTCTAATTTCGCTGCTGTTTGTAACGTCAGCAGTGGCTCAGAGTGCAAAAGACATTTCTTCGGATTTTAATAAAAGCTTTACGACCTACACTATTAAAGCCGGAGATACATTAAATATTGTAATTACTCCCACCGACGATCTTTCCAAAGAAGTGCAGGTGCAAAGTGATGGTAAGATAACATTAAAACTTATAGGTGAAATCCAGGCCTCAGGGATAACCTTGAAAGAGCTTTCTAGCAGAATTGAAAAAGAATATGAAAAATACGTTACAAAACCAGTGGTTTCAGTAACATTGAAAGAATTCGGCAAGCGCAAGGTTTATGTCATGGGGCAGGCAAAAGGTTCAGGAAGTTATGATTACCGTGACGGTATTACCGTGCTTGAACTGGTATCTTTAGCGGGCGGCTTTTCAATAGAAGCCGAGCTATCTCAGGTAAAAGTATTCAGGGGCACGGGAGATAAGAGAACCATATTAGAAGTGAACATGGAAGATGTAATAACAAAAGGCGAGCTGAAGAAGGATATTCAACTTAAACCCGATGATATAGTTTATGTTCCGCAAAAAGGTGTGGCCGGCTGGAACTGGTTTTTGAATAATGTAATGCCGACGGTCTACCTTGCATCAACAGTAGTAACGATAATACTGCTTTTCAGGTAAGCGCAGAAAAGAAATTTACGATTTACAATTGACAATTTAATGAAGGCGGGAAAAAGCCCCGCCAAATTGTGAAAAACAGTGAGGGAGTTGAGCAAAGGTTTATATGTAAAACCATGAGTCCTTTGCGAAATCCACCTGGGCTGATAACCTGAGTAACGTGCTACGTGTAACAATAGTTTTAGGTGGTTTTATAAATAATACTACATTAAATTGTCAATTGTAAATATCTTTATGGAAGGAGCCTTAATGGTCATAGAAACAGAAGAGCTGACAATATACGATTACTGGCGTACGTTAACTAAGCATAAATATATTATACTTTTCACTTCTATTGTTCTTCTGGTTGCCACTTATATTTTTACCGACCTGCAAAAGGCAGTCTACAAGGCAAGTTCTTCTATTAAAATAGGTGTGCCGGAAAATAATATGATGATGCCAAGTATGGGCGTGGATACAATCGGCTCGGAAATCAGAATAGTTAAGAGTGAAGATGTGATAAGAAGAGCTCTTATAAAAACCAGATCCAATAAAAGCGTCATGGATGTTATGGGGGAGCTGGAGGTGGAGCAAATCGGTTATTCCAATATGATACAGATTACCGGTTATTCTGATAAAGCAGAAGTAGCCGCTATGCTCGTGAATGCCATTGCGGAATGCTATATAGAAAAGAGTTTTGAAGAAAAAAGCAAGGCAGAAAAAGAGCAGAAAAAATACATTCAGATACAGCTGGCACAGCAGGAGAAGGAACTTTTCAAGGCGGAAGACAGCTTAAAAGTTTTTAAATCCAAAGGCGGTATCTCGGGTATGGCGCAGGCCTATGCCAGTAAGCTTATTGAACTTAATTCCCAGATTTCTGCGCTAAAGCGCCAGTATACGGAAGAGCACCCGGAAGTACAAAAGAAAAAAGAAGAGATAAAGTACGTGGAAGAAAAAATAAAAGACCTGTCGGAACAGGATAGTGAGCTTATAAGACTCAGCAGGGAAGTTTCTATTAATGAATCCCTCTACAATAATCTCAGGACCAAATATCAGGAAGCTGAAATAGCTGAAGCCGGAAAAGTCGAAACTTCGACTATTGTAAACAAAGCCATGGCGGCAAAATATCCTCTAAGGCCGAATAAACAGTTAAATATGATAATTGGTTTGCTTCTCGGTATAATAATAGGCTCGGTGGCGGCGTTTTTCATGGAAAGTCTTGATACCACTATCGGCTCGGTTGAGGATCTGGAAAGCTTTATTGGTCTTCCTGTTGTCGGAATAATTCCCAAAGCCACGGACGAATTGGAAAAAAAAGGCGGACTGCTGGGACGCCTGTTTAAGAAAAAAGATAAAGACGCTTATTTAAAAAGACATCTTATACTCTGGTACTCTCCGAAGTCAGTACTTGTCGAAGCGTATCATACTCTTAGGACAAATATCTCTTTCATGGTGGCTAAAAATAAAAATAAATCATTGATTTTTACAAGCTCTGGTCCTGCGGAAGGTAAGACCTTTTCAATTATTAATTATGCTCTTTCCTCGGCAGAAGCAGGCATGCAGGTGGTGCTGGTGGAAGCGGACTTAAGAAGGCCTTCTATAAATAAGATATTCGGGCTTCCGAGGGAAAACGGGCTTTCCGATGTTTTACTCGGGAATATTACCTGGAAAGAAGCGCTTAAAGGGACTTCCGATATTTTAATGAGCGGGCTCAAACTGGATAATATTATTAAAGTTCCCGGGATTGAGAACCTGAAGATCATTACCTGCGGCAGAATGTACACAAACCCGGTTGATATTATAAGTTCCGCGAGTCTTGATAATTTACTTACGGAACTTAAAGCAAATTTTGATCTGGTTATTTTTGATTGCCCTCCTGTCCTTCTTTTTGCGGATTCCACTATACTTGCTTCAAAAGTTGATGGCGTTGTACTTATATATCAAGCAGGCCGTACTTCCAAACTTGCCTTAAGGCGCGCGAAATCCCAGCTGGATAATGTTCATGCCAATATTCTCGGCATAGTTCTGAACGATGTTAACATTAAAATGATGCCGCATTACGGCAGTTATTATTACAGTTCCAGATACTACAGAGAAGAAAAGAAAGACCCCAAAGATGGCTAAGTATAAGCTGGTTTTTTTTGCAGTATTTGCTCTGATAGCCCTCTTTATCGCCTTTTTAATCCCTCAAGCCAACTCAGGTGTCTTGCTCGGTATAATCCTCGGACTGTTAGTCGGAATAATCGCATTTTTCAGAATAGAGTTTGGAATTTATATTCTTGTTTTTTCCATGATGCTCTCCCCGGAAATCAAGCTTGCTTCTGTTCCCGGACGGGATGTTGTCTTGAGAGTTGATGATTTTATTCTCATTATAGTATTCTTTGCCTGGTTTGCAAAAATAGCTATAGATAAAACAACAGGTCTTCTGAAAAGCTCACCCTTAAATGTCCCTGTTGTAGCTTATACTTTAGCGTGTGTTGTTTTTACCCTGAAAGGAGTAATTATCGGAGATGTAAATTTTGTAAAGGGGTTTTTCTACGTATTGAAGTATGTTGAATACTTTCTGATCTATTTCATGGTCAGCAACGTCGTAAAAGATGAAAAGGAAGTGAAGCGCTATCTCTTTGCAGCGCTTGTAACACTGGTTATTGTAACTGCTTATGGTTATACTCAGCTTGGCTCAGGCCAAAGAATAACTGCGCCTTTTGAAGATCCGATCGGGGTTGTGGCAACTGCCGGTGAACCTGCTAGTTTAGGCGGCTATTTTATTATGGCGTTGGCGATTTTCACAGCTGTCATATTAAACTATAAAAATAAGATAAAAAAACTTCTTGCGTTGGCGGGTTTTGCTTTTATTATGCCGCCTTTTTGGCAAACATTGTCCAGAGCTTCCTATATCGCATTTGGGATAATGATTCTGTTTACTCTGTTTCTAACTAAAAAAAACAGGTTAACGTATTTCTTAGTATTACTTGCGGCGGTTGTCATTGTGCCTTTGATTCTCCCTGCAAACATTACCGAACGGGTGCGTGAAACCTTTCAAGGCAGGCAGATAGACACAGGAGCGGGAAAAGTTAATTTTGATGAATCAAGTATGGCCAGAATTGAGAGCTGGAAGAATCTCGTAACAGTGAAGCTTCCAAAGCATCTGCTTACCGGCTATGGTGTGACCGGAGTAAGTTTTATTGACGGTCAATATTTTACAGTGCTTGGCGAAGTTGGCATTATCGGGTTTGCATTGTTTTGCTGGATGGTTTTTGCCATTTACAAAATGGGCTACAAGACGTACAAAATATGTCAGACTGAGTTTACAAAATCAATTGCTTTTGGATTTTCCGTTTCTTTCATTGCACTTTTATTTCACGCTCTGACCGCGAATACTTTTATTATCGTAAGAGTTATGGAACCTTTCTGGTTTTTATCGGCGTTGGTTGCTGTATTATATAGGGAAAGTTCTAAAAACATCGATGTAAAGCTTCACTGAAATAATAGTAGATTTGATATTGCAGGATATAAATAGTGTTTTTGTCAATAAATGAAAATACGATCAGATAAAGAAAAGGAAACGAAAAATAATGAATAATATAAAGGAAGAACATTTAAATATAAGAATTGCCAAAGGAATGGCGTGGAATTATATTAACAAAATATTAGAATTTGGTCTTGCCGCTTGTTTCTCGATAATTGTAGGGCGGACTCTTGGTCCGAAGACATATGGAACGTATAATCTAATAATGACTTTTGCCGCCACCTTGCTTCTTTTCTTTTCGTTTGGTTTTGAATCTGTTTTGAACAAGTTTGTTCCGCAGCTTAATAGAGCTGAATCTTACGGGAAAATGCATAATCTATATAAAAATCTATTAATAATACGATTTGCAATATTATTGGTTATATCTGTTATGGTGTATTTTGCAGATTCTTTTTTTTCTGACTATTTTTCGGAAAAAGCTTTCTTAAGCTACCGCCTTTTGATTGTAGGTATTTTGCTGTCTATAGGATTAAGAGATATGGTACTGGCATATTTTACTTCGCTATTGAAGATACGCGAGCTTACCATAATTAAAACAATTTCACAAGTATTCGGATTAGTATTGGTAGGATCTCTATTCTTGTTGTTTACACCTTCCCTTTTGTATGCTTTATGGTCATTTCTGTTTTCTGTTGTGTTTATATTGTTCATGGGACTGATGATTTATAAACGTTCCCCTGTGCAAATAGAACCACTGTATGATAAAACAATGAATAATGAGATATTAAAATTTGGTTTTTATATTTGGCTTATAAATCTTTCTACATTTTTGATAAATGGACAGATTAACATTCTCTTATTAGGAGCTTTGTTAAAAGATACTTTGCAGGTCGGATACTACTCCACAGCATTGCTTTTTGGATATTTACCCGGTATTTTTATCTCTGCTTTGGCTGGTATATTTTTGCCAATTCTTTCAGAAGTTAGTTCGAAACATGGAAAAGAAGGTTTAAGCAAAATAATTAATGGATTAGCTAAAATGTTAATAATAACTCTGATACCTGTTATATTATTTTTAGGGTGGTTTGCGCATCCTATAATAATGGTTGTGTTAGGAGAGAAATATCTGCCCAGTGTGCAGCTGGTTCAGATTTATACAATGTTTAGTGCGTTGGGAGTCCTGGCGTTAACACATTTGGCTACAAATACTCTTTACACGGTGGGGCAAGAGAAAAAGGTACTTGTAATTCGAGTTGTATGCGGTGTTATAAATATCGGTTTGGTATTTATTTTAGTGCCATATTTAGGCGCAGTAGGTGCAATTCTGGCTTTTTGCATTTCTGTGATAATAACGCAATTTATTGAGTTTATAGTAGTTTCTATGAATGTTCGGAAATTTTATCCGTTGGTATTTTCTATAAAAGTATTGGTGGGCTCGATTTGTAGCTTGTTCATTATAAGTTATTTGGAGGCTGGAGGAATATATAGTTTAGGTATAAGTTTTGTTGTTTATGTTGGTTTAATAATGCTGTTTTGCAAAATTCTTTTTCTTTTTTCTGAAAGTGATAAGAAGCTTCTGTTAAGTCTTCACCCGTTTAGTGCCTTTATTGTCAGGTGGTTATGATAGAATAGTTGAAATTATATATTTAAAAGTTGATTAAAATACTAAATTAATTACTAAGGAGAATATTTGAACAAAGCGAATAAAATGTTCTTGATGTTAATTCTGGTAGTTGTTTTTTACCAGATTTGTTATATCTTTAATACAAGTTTTATTGCTAATAATATTCGATATTTTGTTTTATTTGATGATGCGATGATCTCAATGAGGTTTGCCGAGAATTTGGCAAATGGAAATGGTCTTGTATGGAATAAGGGAGAGCTGGTTGAAGGGTTTACAAACCCGCTTTGGGTCGTCTTAATGAGTATTTTTCATATTTTTCATGTAACTAAAGAGAAAATATCGCTATTTGTTCAATTAAGCGGGGCAATATTTACAGTCCTTAATATTCTCATTATAAAAAAAATATCAGACAAGATATTTAAAAATACTTACATATCTTTTGGTGCCTGTGTATTGTTTTCCTTTTATCTTCCATCAATAATGTGGTCTTTGAGTGGAATGGAAGTCAGTTTACTGACTTTAACGCTTTGTTGTTCGGTTTATTTATTACTTGTTTCAATAGAAAAAGACAAGCAAGATTATAAATATTTATTATTGCTGGGTATTGGCACATTTATTCGGATTGATTTCATTGTGCCGGCTTTTGCTTTGATTTTGACCGGTTGTTTAATATTAAAAGAAAAAAGGATAAGTAGTTTGTTGAGGGCATCACTGATAATAGTTACATTTGCAGCTGTTCAGACAAGCTTAAGATATTTGTATTATGGCGAAATATTCCCAAATACTTATTATTTGAAAATGACCGGTTTTCCAGTAGATTTAAGATTGCTTAGAGGACTGTTTTATTATCTGGTGTTTATACTGAAATTTGGATTGCTAGTTTGTATAGCCTGTATAATAGTGTCACGCAAGTTTTGGATAAATAAAATGCATTTATTGCTTTGGCCTATTCTATCAGTTATGGCATATAGTATTTATGTCGGAGGGGATGCGTGGGATAACTGGGGCGGTGCAAATAGATATATTTCAGTTGCCATGCCATTATTATTTATTTTTCTTTCCGGTAGTATGTATTTTTTAACGAAAATACTGGAAAAATATATTAGAGGTAAGCCCATTATCTGGAGAAGTAAAGCAAGAAAGCTTCTTTGGGTTATACTATTGATTATTGTCTGTAGCTGGTATAGTGAGGCTTATGCTTGGGCATTATGGGGTCAAACTACGAGGTATATCCCTGTTGCCATGTTTTTGCTTTGCGTGCTTATTTTAGGCTGCATATTCTTAAATACGAGACAATTGGGACATTTATTGAAAAATAAAATAGTTGTATTTTATATGTTATTAATTTTAATGCTAACAATTAGAATTAATTCTTTTAATGGGATAGATTCTCTGAAAGATCTGATTTTGTGTGGTGAGAATTATTATGCAATTGATAGTGTTAGAATGGTATCAATAGCAAATAATATAAAAGAGACAACGAACAAAGAAGCCAAAATTGCAGTTGTATGGGCAGGCTCTATTCCGTATTTTTCGGAAAGATATAGCGTAGATTTATTGGGAAAAAACGACAAGAAAATAGCAAGAGAAAAAATGCATATTTTACAGGATGTTCCTGTATATAAAAAATTTTATCCTGGACATCTTAAGTGGGACTATCAATATTCTGTAGGGAAGCAAAGGCCGGATGTTATTGCTCAATTATGGAAAAATCAAGCGGAAGCTAAAAGCATTATGGGGATGAATTATATTTTGAAAATTATGGACGGAGAAAAACTCTATTATCTGAAGAATTCAAAAAATGTATTATGGGATAAAATAATATAGGATGATGTGTTTGTTTAATAAGGAGAACAGCTCGGATGAATATTCTGTTGGCTTATGGTGAATCTATAAACACTACCGGTAATTATTTTAAAAAAGCTTTTGAAAAAAGACATAACGTAAGCTATATTGGGGATAATAAAAATTGCCCAGATATAAATCAATATATAAGCAAATTGTCATCGAAACCGGATGTATTTATATATATTGATGGCCTTTTTATTTTACCGCGGGGTATAGAAAAATTAGATTGCCCTACGGTATGTTATTTGATTGATGTCCATATAGATTTGAAGATAAGAAGGGAAGTATCTAAATTCTTTGATTATATATTTATTGCGCAAAAAGACTATATTGAAGAATTTAAAATATTGGGAAATAAAAATGTGTTTTGGTTGCCGCTTGCATGTGATCAGGATATTCATAAAGAATTAAAATTGGATAGAATATATGATATTGGTTTTGTTGGTCATTTGGGTGCTGCAAAGTCAAAACGCAGTATTTTATTAGAAAAGCTTTCAAGAAAATATAAAATGAATGATTTTAAATCGTCTGTTCCTTTTTCGAAAATATCAGAAGTTTATAGTCAATCAAAAATAGCTGTAAACATTGCGGCGAAAGGTGATTTAAATATGAGGGTGTTTGAAGTTATGGCTGCCGGTACTCTTCTGCTCACGGAGAAAATTAGCAACGGGCAGGATGAATTATTTGAAGATAAAAAAAATTTGATTTATTATGACGAGAATACGTTGATGGAGTTAATTGATTATTATTTAAAGAATGTTAAAGAACGAGAAAGAATTGCTAAAGTTGGGCAGGAATTGGTTTTATCTGAGTATACTTACGAGATACGTGCTAATAAGATATTAAGCATAATTGAAGAAGGTTCGAAAAAGGAATGTTCTATCTTGCGGAACGCTTCAAAATCTAAAATATCTTATGTTTATTTTAAAATATATGCTAGATTAAGATTGCTTGGATTGCTTTTAAAGGAGTTTTTGAGGTATATTGGAGTATTGTGAGGAGATTGAATGGTACGTATTTCTTGTAATCTATGCAAACATAATGAAATTAAAAATATTTTAAGGGTAAAAGAGTACTATTTGTTTTCTTCGAGAATATTTGATATAGGTAAATGCTGTTATTGCGGACTGGTCTTTATATACCCTCCATTAAGCAACGAAGAACTTAGCAAATATTATCCTGACAGATTCTACGAAGTGCCTCCGGAAGATAAACTGACGAAAATTATGTCAATTTTTCCAGGCAGAGATAAAATCAGCATAGTAGAAAAAACAAAAAAGAAAGGAAAAATACTAGATATAGGATGTGCAAGGGGAGGTTTTCTTGAGATACTTAAAAACAGGGGATGGGAAGCATATGGTGTTGATATTTCGACTGCTGCTTGCAAATATGCAAAAGAAAAATTAGGGGAAAACAATGTGTTCAATGGAGATATTACTTCGCTTGAACTAACAGAGAATTACTTTGATGTTATTACTATGTGGCATGTTATTGAGCATGCCACAGATCCTTTAGCTGTATTAAAAGAAGTTTATAAATTACTTGGCCCTGGTGGAAGTGTTATTATTAATTGTCCAAATTATAATAGCTGGCAGCGGGTAATTTTTAAGAATAATTGGTTTGCATTATGCGCGCCTCAACATTTATTTCATTTTACACCGGTTACATTATATATGATGCTAAAACAAGCAGGTTTTAGCGTTATTAAAAAAGATTATATAAATGATGTCTCGTATAATACAAACTCAATGAAGCTAAGTATATTAAGGGCCGTTGGTTTAGGTAAAATGACTGCAATAGAATCAAAGTCAGGTGAAGAAATGTTAAAGAGAAAACCAGTGCGATTGGCGCTATGGAAAATACTAAGATTCTTTTTTAATGTTTCATGTCTGTGTATTTCGGTAGTGTTTCATTTTGCCGGCAACCGTGAACAACTATTATTTCACGCAAAGAAATAAGGAAAAAAAAGAGTACAAAAATAATTATATAGGGAGAAAGAGCGTAATGCAGGGGATTAGCATAATTATACCGAATTATAAAGGGAAAAACATTTTAGAAAAGAGCTTGCCTTCAATAGTTAGTGCATGTGATAGTTACGACGGGGAGAGTGAGATTATTATTGTTGAAGACGGGGGGGATGATGAGACTGCTGAATTATTAAAAGGAAAGTACAGCAAGATTGGATATTATAAGCTTAACGAGAATCACGGTTTTGGTTATACCTGCAATTATGGAGTAGCTAAAAGTAAATTTGATATAGTTGTTTGTTTGAATAATGATGTTGTAGTTGACAAAAACTTTCTTAAATATTTGCCGGAACATTTTTCTGAAAAAGACGTATTCGCGGTTAAGATTGCTACTAAATCTATAGGAGATAGAGAAAAAATCAAAGAAGATTATATCTTGTGGCGGTATCTGGAGTTTAGAAATGGATGGATTTACACTCCTTTTAAGGAAATTGCAAAGAGGGATATTCAAATGAAGTATACTAAAAATGTGGCAGGTTGTGCGGCTGCATTTTTAAAAGCGAAATATTTAAAGCTGAAAGGCTTTGACGACTTGTTTTTACCGTTTTATTCAGAAGAGACAGATCTTTGTTACCGCGCTTTAAAACGCGGATGGAAAATAATATACGAACCAAGAAGTGTTGTTTTACATAAAGAGCATGAAACAATATCTAAATATTTTAGTAGGAATATGGTTGAGATGGTTGGTGAGAGAAATATGTATTATCTGATATGGAAGAATATAAGCAGCAAGAAATATCTTTTTCAACACATCTTATTTATTCCTATACGAATAATCAAAGGAATGTTAAAAGGGAGAGTGTGGCCTCTTTTGGCGTTTTTAAAAGCCTTGCACCATCTGCCAAAAATATTTAAAGCACGACATGTTGAAATAAGAGAAATAGTAAGAAAAGATGAAGAAATATTTGATTGTTTAGAATAAGCAGTCTTCAATCTAAATGATGTGATTAATGGCATATATTGAGGAGAATATGTATATTTTTACTGAAATATTAAGCAATATATTTAGGGTGATATTATTTTCAACAGCCAGATATTTCCCGTTCCTCTTAAGACGTTTTAGTATTCGACCTTCGTCGATGAATATTGCTATTACAAATATGTGTAATAGTAAATGCATGATGTGCAATTATTGGAAGGATAAAAAAAAAGAAGAGCTTACTTTCTCTGAAATAGTCAGAGTCTTTGCCGAAGCAAAGGAAGTCGGGGTAAAGGAAGTTACTATTTATGGCGGGGAACCGCTGATCAGAAAAGATATTTTTGAAATAATTAAAGAAGCAAAAATAAACGGTTTGCATGTTGAAATTATCACAAATGCACTACTGATAGATGAAAACATGGCTGAAAAGATAGTGAAGAGCGGTTTGGAAAGACTTACAATCTCCATGGATGCTGTAGGAGAGTTAAATGATGAGATTAGAGGCGTTAAAGGGGCTTTTGAAAAAGCTATTAAAGCGATTATATATTTAAAAGCTGCTACAGAAAGCAATAAAAAGAAGATTGATATACAGATCAGTCCGATGATTATGTCAAATACTCTTAATAAAAACGGAATACTGGGTTTGTTGAGATTGTGCGAGGCACTGGATGTGACAATGTCTCCGCGTCTTATTGATAAAAACATCCATTATTCTGCAGGAACGAAGAGTGACAGGTTGTTTGTAAATAAGGAAAATCTCAAAGCTCTAGATGGTGTAGTTGATGAACTAGTGAAGATAAAAAAAAGAAATCCAAAGGTGCTGCCTTTTTCAATTGCGGGGATAAAATTCATTAAAAAATATTTTAGAAACCCTTCAAGCCGGGATATTCCCTGTTTGGTTGGGCTGTCGGGAGAAGTCTGGTTGAATGCAAATGGAAACCTGCAGAATTGTGCATTTCTGCCTCCTGTTGGGAGCATTAGAAAAAATAATATTAAAGAAATTGTCTTCTCGAAACAATGGTATAATTATGCGATAAAAATGTTCAAGAAGGATTGTCCCGGATGCAGCTGTAATTATAATTCCAATATAAAGTCAAGCTTTGCTTTTCTTTACAGTAAAATAATAGAAAAATTGTATTTTTCTGCCTCAAACGGGGAAGAAAAGGGAATGGCGTATTATTATCAGGAGGACCCTGCTAAAGTTGCTTTAAACATGGCGCGTTACGGATTTGCCCTAAAATACGTTAGCAGCAAACGAGTTCTGGATCTGGGGTGTGGCGCAAGAAAAGGACCTCTTGTTCTTTCCGAAAAAGCACGGGAAGTAATAGGTGTAGATATTTCGCTTGAAGCAATTGAATATAATAAGGATAATTTTAAAGCAGCTAATGTTCAGTACGAAGTAATGGATGCAGAGAATGTCAGTTTTCCTGATGGGTCTTTTGAAACTGTTGTTTCTTTTGAGGTTATAGAGCATTTGATATGTCCTGAAAAGTATCTCGAAGGAATTAGGCGAGTGCTTGTTTCTGACGGAATAGCTATTTTATCCACACCCAACATTGAGCGTTTTTCTGAAGAAGTTCTTGCTGTTCGAGGTCATATTAAGGAGTATACCAAGACGGAATTTAAGGATTTGCTTAAAAAATATTTTAGCCATGTTGATGTTTGCGGTATAATAGAAAGTGAAAAGGTCAAAGATGTTTCAAAAACAGCAGAATCGGTAAATAAAGCGTTGAATCTGGATCCTTTAAGGCTTCGGCGGGTTATACCGGCAGCGTTGAGAAAGAAAATATATTCAGGCCTTGTAAAAATGAAAGCTAAAATTTCAAGAAGGCCGGCTGCGGAAGAAATTAGTAAGAATGACTATAGCGTAGTCAGTTATGAGAATATAGGTAAAGCGGAAACGTTGCTTGCCTTAGTTAGAAAGTGAAGAAAGGCTCCCCAGTCAGTACGCTGTTTTATAGGTGGTGGGTAATGGAAACTATATCATATAATGAAAAAGAGCAAATGACAAATAAAGTAAGAGGAGTCAGAAAAATACTAAGATGAATAAATGTAATCATGAAATAATATGCTTTTCGACCCAACCCTGGAATGATTTTTCCTGGACTAATAAACAGCATATAATGAATAGATTATCTAAGGATAATAATATATTGTACGTTTTTAAAGATGGTTCCTTTGAAGGTTTTATCCTTTCTTTGATTAGGGGCAAGAGGCATGTTCTGGATATATTTAAAAGATATAAGAGATTAAATGAAAATCTTATGACTATTTCGCCTCATGTTTTTTATCTGGGTCGATATTTTCGAGTTTTCAGGGCCATTAACAATATTATAGTCTTGTTTTCTGTAAAGAAATGGATGAAAAAACTTAAGATAGAGAACCCGATACTCTGGGCTTATCATCCTGAATCTAGTTATTTTATAGGAAAAATTAACGAATCCCTGGTGTTGTATGATTGCGTGGATGAATATTCTGAAACGCCTGCTTACAATGAAAATAAAAAGATCAAAGAATGGATTGTTAAAGCCGAAACAAAACTACTTAAAAAGGCGGATGTAGTCGTCGCTACGAGTGAGAAGTTGTTTTCTGAAAAGAATAAATACAATTCAAGCACTTATCTTGTGGAAAATGTGGGAGATTATGAGCATTTTTCCAAGGCAGCTCTTCCTGAGACTAAAATACCGGAAGATATTAAAGGTCTAAAAAAACATGTTATTGGATATTATGGCGTAATAAGCTCTTATAAAGTGGACTTTGAACTCTTAAGTTATGTCGCGGAAAAAAGACCTGATTGGTACCTGGTCTTGATAGGAGGAATTGGTATTGGGGAAAGTAACACCGATATTAGTATACTTAAGAGCCGTTCAAATATAAGGATACTCGGAGGGCGGGATTACTCTTTGCTTCCCGGATATGTAAAAGCGTTTGATGTCTGCATTATTCCTTATGCGAGAAATGAATATACCGATGCCTGCTTCCCTATCAAATTTAATGAGTACCTTGCGAGCGGCAAACCTGTGGTTTCAACAGCGCTTCCTTCCTTGTTGAAATTCGGAGATGTTGCCTCTCTTGCCAAAGACAGGGATGAATTTATAACATATATTGAAAATGCTCTTGCTGAAAAAGACCCTGCTTTTAAAGAAAAAAGACTTGAACATGCCAAAAAGAACACCTGGGAAGTCAGGATAGGAAAGATAATGGCTCTGCTGGAAAGCGCCCTGCAAAAGAAAGAACTGAAAAACACCCAGGTGCTTTGTTTTTCAATTAATTACTGGGAAAAAAGATGGGCGAGGAAACAGCATTTTTCAAGGGAGTTTTCAAGGCGTCCGGAAATTGATAAAGTTTATTATATCGAACCGCCCGTAAGCCTGCATGATTTTATTCTTTCTCCCAAAAATGCTTTAAAAAATGACGAATGGAAAGCAAGGTGGAAACGGGCATTTTTAGTCAGAGCCGATAACTATACCAAAGAGTTATTTATTCTAACTCCGCTTTTTATTCTTCCTTTTATGAGAGTGGAGTGGCTTAATAAAATAAACCGGGCGCTTTCTCTTGGAATGATGAAGCTCCTGCGGCGCCTGCCGAAAACGAAAGAATCAATTCTCTGGCTTTATCATCCGTATGATTATTACCTCGCAGAATGGTTTGACGGCTGTAAAGTATCCTGTTTTGACTGGGCAGAAAAATGGGGGGAATATTTTACGGAGTTGAAGGGTAATGCCAGAAAGGATGTTTTAAATAAAGAGCGTAAGATGCTGGAGCGGGTTGACCTGGTGTTTACAGTGTCAAAGGTTATGGAGAACGAAGCAAAAGGAGTGAATAAAAACTCGCTCTTTCTTCCGAGCGGGACGGTATCGGAGATTTTCGCGCCGGGAAATAATTCAGGGCTCGCTGAAATAATGAAACAGGTGAAAAAGCCTGTTCTGGGCTATATGGGTACCGTAAACGAAAGATTTGACGTGGAAACTTTCGCATATCTTGCCGGGGCTCTGCCGGAGTGTTCGATAGTTGTTGTCGGGGATTATCACAGTAAGCGTGTCGATATCAGCTCTCTTAAGGGAATCTCTAATATTCATTTTACGGGAGGAGTCGACTTCTGGGAACTGCCGAAATATACAAATGGCTTTGACGTTTGCATTATGCCTTATGTTCCGGCAAATACAGAAGTGGAGCCTACAAAGATCTATGATTATCTTTCTACCGGGAAACCTGTTATTACCTCTAAGTTCCCGGAGATAATGAAATTTGAAGGGTTAATTGACATTACCTCGAACAAAGAAGAGTTTTTTGCAGCGGTTAAGAGGCTCTTGACCTTTGATCCGCCCGAAGACAGGGAAAGGCGTCTAAGGGCTGCCGGTGAAAATTCTTGGAGAAAAAGGATAGAAGATGTATATGTCCTGATAAAAAAGGAAATACAAAATAAAGAAATAAATAAGAAGAAAAAGAAACTTCTGGTCATTCCACATATTCCTTCTGAAGATTCTGTGAGGGTCAGAGAGCTTGAGCTGGCGAAAGCGTTATCCGTCAAATATAATGTTTATTATCTCACCTGGGCAGTTGAATTCTCCGGTTCAAAGGTAAAGCGCCTGAAAAACATGCTTATGGATATATTTAGACGGGTGAAGCTTTACAAAAAAGGGGATGTTCGCGCGATCCGGGTGCCGATATTCAGACGGCCTTTGAAGATTTCTGCTTCGCTGAACCGTTTGCGGTTAAAAAGGATAATGCAGAAAGAAAAAATAGATATATTGCTCAATTCTTCCATTCATGCTTTTCCCGCGCCTTGCAAAGATGCAGGAGAGAGAAAGAATTTTAAATATATATATGATCTTGTTGATTTGCCCTACATGAGCAGTAATGACAATTTCGATGATTTTAAGAAGGAGTTTGTTTCCGCGGAGTTAAAAAAAGCAGACCTTGTTTTGACGGTGTCTGTGGGATTGGCGGAATGGCTTAAAAAAAATCACAATAAAACAGCAATGCCGTTGGTCAATGGGGTGGACCTTGAGTGTATTGAGAATATGCCTGTCGCTGCGGTAAAGGAATTAAAGGTGAAACTGGGACTGGAGGGCAAGATTGTTTTTAGTGTGATTGGAAACGTGGGGAAATGGGTGGACTTGAGATTTATTCTGGAAGCATTTACAAAACTTAAGAAGGACATGCCCGGCGCGACTTTGCTGATCGTTGGACCTGTCCAGGATGATCAGCAGCTAAAGAAAAAGTATGCAGCAAAAGATATTATATTCACAGGGGCTGTAAACAGTCAGGAAATTAATAAGTATTTCCAAGCTACGGATGTAGGAATTGTTCCGAGTGTTGTTAATGAATTTCAAAATGTTTCTTTTCATATTAAAGTTATTGAGTATACGGCGGCCAGAAAGATTGTGGTAGCATCCCCTCTTGTTGAGATAACCAGGCTTAGTTTTCCGAATATCCTCATTGCGCCGTTGATTGAAAAAGAATGGCTGGAAGAGCTCAGACAGGCAGCCGAAATGAAATGGGATAAAAGCTGGTCTAAAAATATCAGGAGTTATGACTGGAAAGCTATAGCCGAAAAGCTTGCGTCGGAGGCGGAAAAACTGTGACTAATAAACCAAGCTTTAAAAAATTTACTTTTTTCAGAAGGCTTTACAGGGTTCTTAGAAAAAAAATGTACCTTCTCTCTGAAGCCGCGGGTTCTTTTCTTTTCCTTTTTCTTAATGGAAAGCCGGGAGTGTTTTCAAAGGAAGAAATTAAAAAGATACTTCTGATACGGTTGGACCGCGTAGGAGATCTGATCCTGACAACACCGGCTTTAAAAGCTATAAGAGACAGTTACCCTGCGGCAAAAATAGACATCCTTGTCCGCCGTTATACGAAAGAACTTTTATTTGGAAATAAGAACATCGATGCTGTCATAGAATATGAGTCTTTTTCTTCAAGGCAGGAGTGTGAGATGTTTTTGCGGAAAAATAATTATGACGCAGCCCTGGTCTTTCATCCCGGTTATCAGTTCAATAGGCTCGCTTATATGTCCGGGGCAAAATGGAGGGCGGGTTATTCCGGAAGCGGAGGGTCTTTTTTTCTTAACCTGATTCTTAAGGATGACAGGGATGTTAGAATTAGACATGAGGTCATTTCAGCGTTGGAAGTGGCCGCTAAGATCGGAGTAATGCAGGAGCAGAGCCTGCCTGAAGTAAAAGTATCTCCTGAGAACAAAGTCGTTGCGCAGGATTTCTTGAAAAAAAATAAGATAAAAGGAAAATTTGCCGTTGTGCATCCAGGTTCCAGGCAAGAATACATAAGATGGTCAAAAGAGGAATATTCAAAAGTTGCAAAATGGCTGATAGATACAAGGAAAATGAAAGTGGTTCTTACCGCAGGTAAAGATGAATATGGTTATGTTCTGGAAACGGCTTTTATGGTAAAGGAAGGGGCGGTAATAGCGGACGGTTTGACTCTCGGGGTTCTGACGGCTTTGATATCTTTAAGTGAAGTATTTGTAGGCAATTCTACGGGTCCTATGCATATTGCAGCCGCGTTAAAAGTTCCGACGGTTGCTATTTTTGGGAACGCACATCCTTTGGACAGTTATAAAGTCTGGGGTCCTTTGAGCCAAAACAGTAAGGCGGTTTTTTCTGAGCTGAACTGCGAGGGATGTCATCCCGGAGACTGCAGGTCCTTTGAATGTAAAGAGCTGATAACAACTGAAACTGTTAAAGCTGCAATTGAGGAAGTATTGGGTAAAGGAGAGAGGTGAAATGGTGGAAATAACCAATAAGGATTATGATAATAATATTTTGAAAGAAGGCGAAGAGTTTCAGATTGACAATTATTATGAGCCGAAAGCAACGGATATGAAACGGCGTGTAATATATGTTATGTCAAAATTAATGGTTGCGCCTTTAATGAAAGTTCTGGACCTGGGATGCGGAGTGGGCACTTTTGCTTTCAGGTCGGCGAAAGCTGGTGCTATGGCTTACGGGGTTGATTACTCTGAAGAGTCTATAAATATGGCGAGAAAATTATGCGAAAAATTCAATGTTAAGCCGGATTTTATAGTGGCCGATACTGCTGAAACGCTTCCTTATGATGATAATTATTTCGAACGTATTGCCTGTGTGGATTTTATAGAACATATCAGCGATGAAAACAAAGTACAGCTTCTGAAAGAGATCAAAAGAATATTAAAACCAGGAGGAATCGCGGTTATATACACTCCAAACAATATGAGAGAGAAGATAGGGGGAATAATAATGAGGTTACTGCGCCGGTATAAGGAAAATCCTCTTCATTTTGGCTTGATTTACAGGCGGAGATTTGAAAGAATGATGATAGCCGAAGAAATATCTTTTACGACAAGTTATTTTGATCCGGGAAGGCCGTATCTGGCGTATATCCCGCTTTTTAGAGGGGCGCTGGCTTTAAATTTATTGTGGACTATAAGGAAAAAATGAAAATACTGGTGATAAACCTTGGCGGTCTGGGTGATATGTTGTTTTCGGTTCCTTTTTTACGCGGGCTCAGGGACAGGCATAAAACAGCTGAAATTACCCTTCTGACCGTGACCAATAGTTATGGTATTATTGAAAATCAAAAGCTTTTTGACAAGGTCGTCGAACTTTCTGCGGGAAGCAGTGATATCAGGCGCATGTTTGTTTTTAAGTATCTCCGTTTGCTTTCCGGGCTGAGGAAAGAAAAATATGACCTTTCTATAAACCTCAGGACTGTGGTATCTTTTACCTCTGCAATTAAGACTGCTCTTATGCTTTTTGCCGTCGGGGCAAGAAAGAATACGGGCAGAGGTAACAGCGGAACCACATTTATTTATGAAACCGCTGTTGTCGAGAAACAGGAATATAAGAAGCACGAAGTTGATTATCACGCTGAACTTGCGGAAAAACTCGGGTTCAAACCCGGTGGGAAGATCGGGATTAAACTTGAAAAAGCTAATTATAAGTTCGCTTCAAACTTCCTCGCAAAAAACAGAATAAGCCCTAAAGCAAAATTTATAGTTATAAATCAAGAGGCCAGATGGGAAACGAAAAGATGGCTTCCCGCAAATTACTTAAGTCTTATTGAGAAATTGATAAAAATTAAAAATATAAAGATAATCCTTCTCCGGAATAAAGACACCGCTTTTGTGCAGGTAGTCAAAAAAATATTTAAGAAAGTTGTGATATTGAAAAATAATGATATTAAAAATATTGCAGCGGTAATAAAAAGGGCTTCGGTTTTGCTGACCAACGATACCGGTATTATCCACGTTGGCGCGGCGCTTAACACTAAAACAGTCGGACTGTACGGCTCCAGTGATCCATTTCTGGCCGGGCCTTACATATCTTTAAACAGAAAAATAGTCATTTGTAAAAGCGTTCATTGTGCACCCTGCAATAAATTAGAATGTTCTTCGTTGGATTGTTTTGAAAAAATTACGGTGGAAGAAGTACATTCTGCGATAATTAAACTATTAGGAGTAGAATAGCTTGAAAAGACTCGAAGATTTACTTAGAAAAGTGGTTTCCAGGAAAGATGAGAAAGGTGAGTATTCCGCGGGGTATTGGCCGGTAAAGGTTAGGAATAAATTATTGGAACTTATTCCGGAGTACGGCTCTTTCCTTGAAATCGGGTGCGGGGAAGGGTTGTTTCTTTCTGATTTAAGAAAGCATAAACCTAATTTGAGTTTAACGGGTGTTGATTTATGGGAAGAAATACTGAATAAAGCAAAAGCTCGGTTTAGCAATGACCCGGGCGTAAAACTGGTGTTTGGAAAAGGCGAGAAGCTCCCTTTTGCTGACAATACATTTGATACAGCCGCGGCAGTTAATCTTCTGATCAATATAAAAGGTAAAGCGGTAGCTAATAGTATTATTTCTGAGCTTTTAAGGGTTACTAAACCAAGCGGAAAGGTTCTTTTTGACCTCAGGAATAAACGCAGTCCTTTCCTGAAAGTTCAGTATGGGCTTGCCAAATACTATGACACAGAAATCAAAGTTCCTCTGGTCACTTACAAGGCAGAGGATTTTGACAGTATTTTAGGATACAATGAGAAAAAGGTCCATACTTGCGGCTTCCCAAAAGGCAAGTATGCCCCGATTCTGGTGATAGAAGCAGTGAAGAAGCAAGCGAAGCAAGAACAGTAAGTGAAGAAAAAGAAGAAAGGGAAGAAAGGACAGTAAGTTGAACAAAAATTTTATTAAATATACTACAATAAATTGTCAATTGTCATTCGTAAATCGTCAATATCTTCGAATGGAGGGATTACTTGATACGGGCAAAGTTGGTTGATACTGATATAAAAATATATGAACTCATACTGGCTCTTCTTGCAAGTTTAAGGCAGAAAGGGAAAGGTGTCTTAATATTTGAAGATTCTCTCAAGAAAAAAGCAAAAGTTTCTGAAGCGATCGTGTTTGGTTCCGGGAATGCGGCTCTTCTGGCTTCCCTTATTGCCATGAAAAATATAACAAAAGGTGAAAAGACTGAGGTCATTATTCCTTCTTATACTCCTCTGGCGCTGTACGTCACAATAAAACAAGCAGGACTTACACCTGTTCTGTGTGACATTGATACCAAGGATTTCGGGTTTAGTTCGGGGTGTAAGGAAACGAAAGCAAACAGCAAGACCTTGGCAGCTATTCCGGTGCGGCTTTTCGGCCTGGAAAGCTCTCCTGCCGGTAAAAATGACGGGTTTTTTGTTATAGAAGATAACGCCCAGGGCTTTATTACGCCGCTTAAATGGGATTTGCAGCTTATAAGTTTTAACCGGGGAAAGAATTTCCCGCTTTTAAATGGAGGTGCGGTTCTTACCAATGATGAAGAGCTGGCAGAGGAGATAAGAAGAGTAAGAACAGCGTATACTTCTCCTTCATTCATAAATAATATTGTCACGTTTGCAAAGTTCAAAGCATTCTGTCTTTCTAAAAGCAGATTGGTTTATAATCTGCTGCTTCCGTTTATTGAAGGAATGAGGCAGACTAAACCTCCTGAATATATAAATGAAGTGCTTTTGTCCTCCTGGCAGAGTATGCTTGGTGCCGGAGAAATATTCCAATCCGGGGAAAATATGAAAAGGAGATTTGAACTTGCTAAAAAATATCTTTTGCTTCTGAAAGATCTTTCCGGGGTGGAACTTCCGGAGGTAAAAGAAGGAAGTATTGTTAATAGATTTCCTCTTTTGATAAAAGATAAAAACAAAGTTGAAGAAATACAGCTGAAGTTAAAAAAGGCAGGCATTGAATCTTCCCGGATGTATTTTAAGCCGGTGCATCTGGTCTTTAATTTAGAGAACAAAGCCGGAGAGTTTAAAAATGCAGAATATATTGCGGAACGGCTTTTAGTCCTGCCTTGTAATCCGTTTTTGTCAGACAAAGAAATAGAGTATATCGCTGAAAAGGTTGTGAAATGTTTCCGATAAAAACTTTTGGAAGAAATATTAAAAAGGCGCTGTTGGAACCGGGCTATGCTCTTAATGCGTTTGTAAAAAGGACCCAGGCTTCGGCAAGTTACCGCTTTAGTAAAAACGGCAGGGCGCCTTTTCCGGAAAGTATTACCTTTTTCCTTACGTACAAATGTAATTTGCGCTGTAAAATGTGCGGTCAATGGGGGGATGAAGGTATCAACAAGGCCTTTGATCCTGCCAAGGTAAATGCAAAACTGGATATTGCTTCATATATAAAGCTTCTGGACGAAGTAAAGGTCTTTAACCCCCATGTTACCCTGTTTGGCGGTGAACCTTTGATGTATGAAGAATTTGAACAGCTTGTTCATGAGATAAAGAAAAGAGGGCTGCATCTCGGAATTATCACAAATGGCACACTTATTAAAAAGCATGCGGTGACAATAGTAAACGAGGGTGTGGATGTGGTTTCCCTCTCCGTGGACGGTCCGGCTGAACTTCATGATAAGGTCCGTAATATGGAAGGGGCTTTTGCCAGAATAAAAGAAGGGGCGGATGAAATAACGCGGCTTAAAGATGAGAAGAAAACGGCAAAGCCGGTTATCAATATTGTCTGTACCATCTCCGATCTTAACTATAAAAGTATTAAAGAAATGCCTGCGGTTGCAAAAGAGCTACATGCCGGAACGCTTAACCTGCATCACCTTATCTTTACCGAATGCGAAACCGTGGAAAGTCATAATAAATATTTTAAAGAGAAGTTTGGAGTGGAATCAAAAGACTGGTCCGGTTTTATAAGACCTTCAGTTGCAGATATAAATATCGCCCAGCTCGCTTTTGACCTTCAAACCCTCAAAACATCCAATCATCCGTTCTTACTCACGGTCTATCCGGATTTCAACAAAGAAGAGACACTTAAATATTACACTGAAAAAGATTTTGTATCAAATGCATATCCAAAAAGGTGTCTTTCCCCTTGGGTTGTGGCCTACATATATCCGAATGGTGAGGTTCTCCCCTGTCACAGTCTTGGTTTTGCAGCGGGAAATATTAATAATGAAACGTTTAAGGAAGTCTGGAACGGTAAAGAGATGAGAAAATTCCGCGTAGAACTGAAAGCGAAAAAGCACTTTGGAGTGTGTCCTAAGTGCACGGAAATGTATCGTTACTAGCGAAGCTAGTAACAAGTTTATAAAGTTTGTAAGGTTTCTAAGGTTAATAAGGTAAGAGCAGAAAAAATAGTTGTAGGGACTAAATTCTAGTTTTTTAGTAATGGTTTTTAAATATTATAATAACACAGTTGAAAATAACTTTAAAAACCTTACAAACCTTACAAACTTTACAAACTGACGGGAATCTTGAAAGCAAGTTTAGCTAGTCAAGGAAAAGTGCATGGCAAAAAAGAAAATACTCCACATCATTACCCGCCTCGAACATGGCGGCACGCTTTCTAATATTCTTTCTCTAATGGAAGGACTTTCTAAGGAATACGATGTGGTTCTGGCTCTTGGCTCTTTCAAGACGGAAAAAGAAAAGGTTGAAAAATCTGCGGGAGCTTCCGGCTGCCGTATTGTCTGGCTGGAAGAGTTCCGCAGGAATATCAGTCCTCTTAAAGATCTAAACACGCTCATGGATCTGATTGACCTGGTACTGCGGGAAAATCCGTACCTGGTTCATACGCATACTTCCAAAGCCGGAATATTAGGCCGCGCGGCTTGTGCTGTTACGAATTTTAAAAATACCGTGCATACACCCCACGGTCATGTTTTTTACGGCTACTTTAATCCTTTTGTTTCTTCTATTTTTGTTTTGCTGGAAAGGCTGGCGGCGCGTTTTACAAAAAAAATAATAGTTTTCTCCAACGCCGAAAAGAAAGACCATTTGGACAGAAAGATAGGTCAAGATGGGAAATATGTGGTTATTCCAAACGGTATTGCTCCTGCTCCATATTTAAAAGAATATGATATAGCTGCCAATAAAGCAGAACTTGGAATTGCTCCGGAAAAAAAAGTGGTGGGTTTTGCCGGCAGGTTGGAACCGATAAAAGGCGCCGATCTGTTTGTAAAAGCAATAAAGCAATTGAGTAAAGAGAGAACTGATTTTACGGCTGTTATGGCGGGGACCGGCTCTTTAGAAGCTGCAATAAAAGAGAATGCAAAAGAAGAAATAAAGACAGGTGTCTTTAAAATGCTGGGACACCGCGAGGATCTTTCGGAAATACTGGCTATAATTGATGTTTTTGTAATGACCTCTAATAATGAAGGTTTTGGTCTTGCAGCCGTGGAAGCAGGTTTAAGCAATAAGCCTGTAGTAGCAACAAGAGTCGGCGGTCTGCCTGAAATCATAATCGACAAAGAAACTGGACTGCTTGTTCCGTCTGGAAATGTTGAAGCTTTGTGTTTTTCAATTAATAAACTTTTGGATGACCAAAATGAAGCAAAGCGCCTCGGAGAAAACGGCAGAGAAAAGGCGCTTCTATATTACAGCGAAGAAAAGATGCTGGAAAGGTTAAAAAACTTATATGAAAATCTTTAAAATAGCTTTAATCATCCCGGTTCTGCTGGGTTTTGCCGGGGGCGGAGTCCACTTTACGCCCGAAACAACTGTCAGAACCGCGCTGCATCTGCACAGCAACTACAGTTATGGCTGTACTTATTCTATTGAAGAAATAGTCTCCAGAGCAAAAGCAAAGGGACTGGACGCGGCGATAATTACCGATCACGATCTCATAGAAGTTAAATACGGTGTTTTTCCTTTACGCAGAGTTTTGCGCGCCGGCTTGGAACTTAATTCTGTTTTTAGCAACGGCGTGGAAAGATACTTTTCCGAGCTGGAAAGTGTACAGGAAAAATATCCTGAAATGCTGGTGCTTCCCGGGGTGGAAACCAGCCCGTTTTATTTCTGGGATACCAGAAGAAGCTCTCTAGTTCTTAATGACTGGCATAAGCATCTTCTGGTTTTCGGACTCTCGTTGAAAGATATGGAGCAGCTGCCGACTACGGGTAATAGGAACTCCTGGAAGTATAACCCGCTTCTTCTTTGGCCTTTTTTGCCGGTTTTACTCGGGATTCTGTTTTTCAAACGGGTGTATCTTGTAAAGTTTGGTGTGGTACTTATTATTATAGGCGGAATATTTTTGGTTAATAATTATCCGTTCACAGCACCGGATTTTGATCAGTATTCGGGCTATAAGGGTTCCATGCCTTACCAAAATGTCATAGATTATGTCGGAAAGAAGGGAGGCTTTACGGTCTGGGCGCATCCTGAAGCTAATAGTAATATTGATTTTCCCGTGGTAACGTCGGTGCAAGGCCGTTTCTTTAATATGGGGCTGACTCTTTTTACCCCGGCCTATGCGGAAGTAATTACAAATACCGGGGATTATAACGGTATAAGTATCCTGGAAGAAGGGTATAAAACTATCGGCAGATGCGGCGGTCTTTGGGATAAAGTTCTTGCCGAGTATACGGCAGGGCAGAGAAAAGTTCCTTCTTTTGCGTTTGGAGAAGTGGATTACAGAAAAGAAGGGGAAGGTATCGGCCTTGACAGCGTACAAAATGTTGTCAACGCAAAAAAGAGCGCAAAAAAAGAGTTTTTAGCAGCCTTAAAGGCCGGAAAGTTTTATGTGCTAAAAAGAGGTATTCTCACCTCTTTTCCGGTGCTTGAAGAGTTTTCAGAAACCGGCAAGGTCAGGATTTCAATGAATGATGCCAGCAAGAAAAAGCTGACCGTAACACTTATTAAGGACGGTTTTGTGCAAAAAATAGAAGACGGGGTGACTCCGTTTGAAATGGATTTTAAAGTCTTAATTCCGGAGCAGGGAAAAAGTTATTACAGGCTGGAAGCTGCGTTAAAAGACGGGGGTTTAATAATCAGTAATCCCATATTTATAGACCGTAATACGGAGAAAATACAATGAAGTTGTCGGTACATCAACCGCAATATATACCCTGGCTCGGTTATTTTGATAAGCTTGCCAAAAGTGATGCTTTTGTGTTTCTTGATAACGTGCAGTATAAGAAAAGGGAGTTCCAAAACAGGAACAAGATCCGTACAAAAGAAGGCTTTCTTTGGTTGACGGTACCGGTTTTGACTAAAGGTAAATATGAGCAGCTTATGCGCGAGGTGGAAATAGACAATACAGAAAATTGGAGAAAGGATCACTTTGAAGCTTTGAGGCATAATTACAGCAAAGCCCCGTTTTATGCGGAACATGAAGGGTTCCTGAAAACTCTCTACGCTAGAGATTGGGAAAGGCTTGCGGAGCTGAATATCTGCATAATTAAATATATGTTGAATTATCTGGGAATTGATATCCCTCTATATCTGGAGTCCGAACTCTCCACTTCAGGCTTTAAGACTGACAGGATTGTGAGTATCTGCAGAAAACTGAAGGCGGATATTTATCTTTCGGGGCAGGGTGCCAGGGATTACCTTGAAGAAGAAAAATTTACTGCTTCAGGAATAGAATTGATATATCAGGAGTTTAAACACCCTGTATACTCCCAGGTTTATGAAGGTTTTGAGGCAAATCTCTCTATTCTGGATTTGTTGTTTAATATGGGGAAAGAAAGTGCTAATATGTTTGCTGGGCATAAAAAAAGTAAGGAGCCGAAGGTTTAATGAATAAAAATAAGAGAGATAAAATACTTATAGTTGACGATGAAGAGGCTGTTCGTGAATTACTTGCGCTAAATTTAAGCGATCTTTACGATGCGGATACCGCGGACAGTGTGAAAGAGGCCGTCAAAAAAATAGAGCTGTCAAAATATGCCCTTGTAATTACAGATATGAAAATGCCGGGGGGGAACGGGCTTGACCTTATTAAGCTGATCAAAGAAAAAAGCCCTGAAACAATAGTAATTGCTATAACAGGTTTTAGTTCTGTGGAAGACGCAATTAGTGCGTTAAAACTTGGGGCTGAAGAATACGTCTTAAAACCGCTGGACTTTGACAAATTCAATGTCATAGTAAAAAGTTTAATAGAGAAATACAGGTTAAGAAAAAAACTTTCTATTATTCGCAGATCTTTTGAGCTTGAAAAACTTAACCGTATTGTGCTCGAATCTGAAGATATCAGTAAGACTCTTCCTGAAATATTAGACCTGATTTGCCGGATGTTTCAAGCCGACAGCGGTTCGGTCATGCTATATGATAAAACTTCGCAAAAACTTTGTATAATTGCCGCAAAGGGAATGAATCAAAAAGAGACGGATAAGTATGAGGTTTCCATAGGTGAAAGAGTGTCAGGCTGGGTTGCGGAGAATAAGAAAGCTGTTAAACTCGGCAGTAATGTGGACAAGTTTATATTCAAAAATTTCGAGCCCAGGGGGGAAATAAGATCTTCCATTGTTGTTCCTCTTTCTGTGCATGAAAAACTGATGGGTGTGCTGAATTTGAATATGCTGGAGGAAGGTAAAGTATTCAGTGATGAAGATCTGGATATTCTATCTATGTTTTCCCTGTCGCTTGCGTTGAGCATGGAAAATGCAATGTTTAAAAATGAGCTTATAGAAAGTAATGAGCGCCTTAAAGAAATTGATAAACTCAAGACGGAGCTGATCTCCAATGTTTCACATGAACTGCGTACGCCATTGACAGCCATGAAGGGTTCTCTTGACCTTATGCTCTTTCACTCTGCCGAGCCGACAGAAGAAGCAAAAAAACTGCTTATGATAATCAGTAATAACCTGCAGCGCCAGATTAAGCTGGTTTCGGAACTGCTGGATTTTTCCAGGATAGAGAGCAATAAGATAAAGATTGAAAAGATAGAATGTGATATTGTAAATCTGATTAAGGAAGTAGTGCAGGAGCTGGCTCCTCTCTTTAAGGAATCAAAACTCGGTTTAAAACTTGGCATTCCGGAGAAGCAGGTTATGATCAATTTAGATCCTGACAGGATAAAGCAGGTTTTGATTAATCTGTTGTCAAATGCGATAAAATATACAAAAGAGGGATTTATTGGTGTTCTTCTTGAGGATAAAACAGAATCCGTAATTATTATTGTTACGGATACAGGTCCCGGAATTCCGGAGAAGCAGCGTTCCAAAGTGTTTACGAGGTTTTTTAGGGTGGATAACGAGGTCACAAGAAACACTCCGGGATTTGGTCTTGGGCTGTCCCTTACTAAAGGCATAGTGGAAGCACATGGCGGGCAGATCTGGTTTGATTGCCCGCAAGAAGGCGGTTCTGTCTTCTCTTTTCTCTTGTATAAATGAGGGTTAAAAACTTAATCTATAAAATAGTATTGTTTTTCCTGCCGTCGGTTGCTGTATTTCAGGGAGGTTCTTTGGATCGCTACATGCTTGGCGAGTCCAAATTTACCTATGAAGGTTATACTCTTGAAAGAACAATCACGGAAGAAAAAAATATTTATTACAGTCGTATTACGTTGAAAAAAGGTGATGCTGTAATCCGGGAGTTTCCGAGGGCTCAAAACGGTAAAAAAGAAAATACCGTAAATACTGCCGCCTTTGGATTTGCAAACCTGTTAAAAAAAGACGGAAAAAAAGAAATAATAATTAAAACCTTCCTGACGTCGGAAGTAAAAAAATATTATTACTGGGTGTATGCAATAGAACCGGATTTACGTCTTGTATTTGAGACGGAAAAATGGAAAACGGGCTTTGTGCTGGGTGTGGATGATATTGATAATGATAATGTTAAAGAACTGATACAGACGGATCTGATTTTTGACGAGTTTGACCGGTGTTCTCATGCGACTTCCGCAATTTTTGATATTTATTTCAGGTATGATACCGGAAAAGGCGAATACTTTCCCGCCAATCATCTCTATAAAAAAATGGTCGGGAACGATTATTGGGCTAAGGAACCTTTAACAAAAAAAGACCGTGGAGGCGTTCATCTCGGTTCTATATTGAAAACCTTGCTCCCTCTCATTTATTCCGGACAGGAAAAAGAGGCCTGGAAGTATTTTGAAAATGATTATGTAATGCCCGATAAATGGGGAATGCAGGAAAAAATTCGCCTAAGGTTACTCACCGATCCCGTGTATAAATATATAGAACAGCAGGGGAAGGAAGTTGAGCGAAGTCTAAATATCAAACCATAAGTCTTCGCGAAATCCGCCTAGGCGGATGAAGAAAGCGATAAAAATATTAAATAATTATAACATGTTTTTGTCATCCTGGAGTGTTTTTATCCGGGATCCAGTGTCCGGTGTTTTGCAAATGCTATAATAACACATTAATGTTGCACTCGTAACCCGTCACTCGCAACTAAAGGTAAGGGGACTGTCCCTTTTTTTGGACTGTACCCGTGTGTTGAAAGGATAAATAATGAAGACCATGAAAATAATATTATTATCAATTATTTGCTTTTCTTTTCTTTACGCGGAAGAGGAAAAAAAACCGGCGGATATGGATGCCTTGTTGGCCCCCTCCGACAGGCTTGAGTATGGCGGGTATAGGATACTGCGCATCTGTGAATTTAAGGAGGGTGTAGTCTGTAAATATGTTGTCAGTAAAAACGGGATTAATCTTGCTTCTTTTCCCGAGGATAATGCGGGTATTGGAAATGGTGTAGTGCTTGGAGATGAGAAAGGGGCCCTGCATCCTGATTTTCTAAAAACAGGTCTTATAAAACTCGTCATGAAGAAGCTGCCGGAAATAAAGCCCGTGTTAAAAAATCTGACAGAAGAAATAACTATAGAAAAAAAAGTTATCACCGGAGATAGTATCTTGTCCGAAATTTCCGCGATGACTTCTGAAGTTACTTCAGAAAGGTCCGTGCCTTTGGAACCTCTTGCTGAACTGGTATTTATGAGTTATTCCGGCGGCGCGCATTGCTGTTGGGATTACACTGTGTATACTCTTGACCCGGAATTTAAAGAAGTTTTTGACAGTTATGCCTGGGGTACCGGCTATGGTGTAAGTTACGCTGACCTTGATAACGACGGGACACAGGAGCTGATTCAATCCTCTTTAAAATATGACTATGCTTTTGGCCGTCCGCACATGGATTCTGCCTTTCCGCTGGTTATTTTTAAATACAATGAAGCAAAAAAACAATACTTCCCTGCCAATAGGCAGTACAAAAAATACCTTCTGGAAGAGCTGAAAAAAATCGCCTTAACCAGGGTAGACAATGAAAAAGAACCCTGGATGTCCCCCTTGATAATGCACGTACTAACCTACCTGTATCTGGGCATGGATAAAGAAGCCTGGGAGTTGTTTAATAAAAACTACAAATTAAAGAACAAAGAAGCCCTGAAAAAAGATATACTCGCAACCATCTCAAAAGACCCCGTCTATATTTTTCTATCCGCAAAACAAAAGTAGGAGAAGGAAGTGAAGAAAGTGAAAAAAGAAAAAGAATTTCTACTTTGTTCTGTGACTCCTGACATTATAGACTTGAATAATGCTCCGGCTTGATATATAATATGTAATGTTATATATCAAGGAGGGCGTATGTTGTATATTGAAAGGACTTTAGCAAAAACTATAAGAAAAGCTGTTAAAACATTTCCTGCGGTTATTGTAACCGGTCCCAGGCAGTCAGGTAAGACAACATTTTTAAAACACGAGTTTAAGGAAACTCATAGATTTGTTTCACTGGAAGATCCGGATGTACGGGTAAGGGCAAAAGAAGACCCTAAGGGGTTTTTAGAGTTTTATAAGGCTCCTTTAATAATCGATGAAATCCAATATGTCCCCGAGCTGTTAAGCTATTTGAAAACGCGTATAGATGAAGACAGAAAACCCGGAATGTGGTTATTAACCGGTTCTCAGAACTTTGTTTTAATGCAAAATGTAAGTCAGTCGCTTGCAGGAAGAATAGCTGTTCTTGAATTACTTCCCTTAAGCCTTGCTGAAATTGCCGGCAACGGTAAAAACAGCTTAACACCTGAGGCTATCTTAAGCACTAAAGATAGGTCCGGTAAACATAAAGTAAATTCCTTGAATCTCGCTGCTTGGGTGCTGAAAGGGTCATTTCCTGAGCCAAATGTGAATAAACAGGTTGATAGAAAATTGTGGTGTTCTTCATATATATCTACTTATCTGGAACGAGACATCAGACAGATATTAAATGTCGAAGATTTAGACACTTTTAATAAATTTCTGCATGCTTGCGCTATACGGACCGGGCAGATCTTTAATCAGGCAAACATTGCAAATGAAATAGGCGTAAGTATTCCTACTATAAAAAGATGGATGTCAGTATTGCAGTCCAGTTATCAGGTATTCTTGTTGAAGCCCTATTATTCAAATATAGGAAAGAGGTTTAAGAAAAGCCCGAAAATATATTTTACTGATACTTCCTTGGCTACGTACCTCATGGGTATACACAACGAAGAAACCCTGTTAAACAGTTCGAACTGGGGAAATATCTTTGAAACCGCCGTTATAATAGATTGGGTGAAAAGATTCACCAATCATGGGTTGCCGCCTGATATTTTCTATCTAAAAACCGAAGATGATGCCGAAATAGACCTTGTTATTGAAGAAAAGCAAAAGCTAAACCTGTTCGAGATAAAAGCAACTTCAACCTTAACGCCAAAGCATGCCTTGACTCTAAAATTAATGGGAGCTTTTCTTAAAAATAAAAGAGGCAAAACTGCTATAATTTCTACTATAAAAGAAATTGAGCCTGTATCGGAAAATATAGTCGGCTTGCCATGGTTTGATTATTTGTCACAGTAAAGTAATAATTGAATCTGCATTCAAATGGGACTTAAATGAATCCGATGCTTTTCAAGGAATAAAACCGGAACATTGCTCAATTCCCTCCTAAAAGACTGGCCCGCCATAAAGATCGGCGGGTAAAACTTTGGGACTATGCGGGCAAATAAGCATCAAGCCGTATTTCGAAAACTCTTGTAGTCGCTTGATTCATCAAGCGTATTTCGAAGCATGAGAAATACTTAACCTGCTTATGCAGGTGACTCCAGTACATACAACCTGCAGTATGTTGCAAAAACTCAAATTTTAAGTGTTTGTCCTGCTTGAGGTATATTGTCAGACTTACAAAAGCTTGCGTTACAAGCATTTTTAGAGACACTGGATTCCTGCTTTCGCAGATGATGACACGATAAACGATTTTTTCAGCAACCTGCTACATATAGTGGTCACCGGAGTCAACTGCATAAGCAGGATACTTAATACCATTTTTATCCCGTAACTCGTCATCAACCTAGGTTGATTTGGCGAAGGATTATTGACAGATATTTAGACTTCGCTCAACCTGCAACGTTTCTATCCTTAAACTGTAACAAAAAATACAAGGTTTTAAATAGAAAAATACTAAAAAGTGTGTTAAACTTAGGGGAGTTAAAGAGGTAAAAAGGCGTCTGCCGGGGGTTTTGGTGTTAAAAACAGTAAAAAAAATAATCACTGCGGGGTTTAGTGTATTATTTGTTTTTTTATTATCAATTACTACTGCTTTTGCCAATAATGTCGTAGTTTCGAATGTTTCTCTTGTGGATAAAGATACAGGTGCTGACACAAATGATATCAAATTTGATATTGCCTGGGATAACTGCTGGTTTACGGCAGGAGCTCCATCTGCAACGGCAAACTGGGACGCGGTCTGGGTGTTTGCTAAATTTTCAAAATCAACGGACGGAGGTACTACGTGGTCGGACGGGGCTCATTGTACTTTATTAAACACCGGGAATACTGTGCCTGCCGGTTCGCAGATGAGTTTTGGTATGACAGGGGCTGCCTACAAAGGTGCATTCATCTACCGTTCTTCTTCCGGTTCCGGCTCAGTAGATTGGAACAACGCAGAACTCAGATGGGCTTACGGAACTGATGGGGTCGTTGATTCAGATCTGGTGAAAGTCAAGGTCTTTGCAATTGAGATGGTATATATTCCTCAAGGTCCTTTTTACATCGGAGATACCAATAATGACAACTCCGGTTGCTTTTTAAAATCAGACGGTGCATATGCAAAAGATAAAAACTTACCGGAGTATCAGATATCTTCAGAAAGCGCTATTACGGTTGGTACAGCATTTGATAATCTCTATTATGATAATGATTCGTCTTATAATGGAGACCAGTTAGGTCCGATACCGGCTGGTTTCCCAAAAGGTTATAATGCTTTTTATATTATGAAAACTGAAATATCACAAAGGCAATATTGTGAATTTTTAAATACACTTTCAACTACTCAGGTAACTAATAGAAGTAATAATAATTATGGCAACTTTAATTACATAAAACTTGCTTCAAATGGCAAATATGGATGTGATGCGAATAATAACGCAGGTGCTTATGGTTCGGCAAATTGGGCGCTAATGAATGAAAGTAATGATGGAGAGTGGGGAGTCTGTAATTATTTATCTTGGATGGATTTAGCGGCCTATACTGACTGGGCGGCTCTTAGACCTTTTACAGAATTGGAGTTTGAAAAAGCTTGTAGAGGTGGACAGCCTGCAGTAAATGATGAGCATGCCTGGGGAAATGCGACTGTGGTAACAACTACTTCTTTTTCTAATGCAGGTACAAATTTAGAAGTTCCAAATCAGGGGAATACAAATCTGTTTGGACCGGGAGGATTTCGCTGCGGTAGTTATGCTAATGCAACTTCTACTCGAACAAATTCCGGTGCGGGCTATTATGGAGTACTTGACTTAAGTGGGAATGTAACTGAACTCTGTGTAACAGTGGGAAATTCAACAGGCAGAGGATTTACAGGCACACACGGAGATGGAAGTTTAAATTCTTCCGGCGATGCCACTAGTTCTGATTGGCCCGGTTTTGTTACAACGGCTGTCACAGACGCTATTGGTATCGGTCTCCGCGGCAGCAGTTGGATCTTCGAAACCTGCGTGTCTAACCGAGGCGCTGCCGATATGACAGTTACGTATCGCTACTACCTTAATGGCGGCCGTTGCGCCAGGACGGCTCCCTGATTTTTAACATTTAGTTAGTTGTGAAATAACAAGTACCATGTGAGGAAATTAGTTAAATGAAGAAATTATCCATCATAATAGGAGTTCTAATAGCGCTTTTTGCTAACGTGGAAAATGCGTTTGGTACCTATTACTATGGCGGGGCGGGAGACGGATTTGATGCTGGGGAGTCAGCTGGTTCGGCAGGAGCTCCTTCAGTAACAACTATTACCCCCTCCTCGGGCAGTAACGCATCTATGGTTACGATATATCTTACCGGTACGAACTTCTTTGCGGGGACGGCTTCAAGTGCTGTGACTTTGGTCAGGTTTGATGATGGCGGGAGTACGGCTCTGGGTTTCGGGGGGGCTTCTATATCTGATACCTCGATTAACGGGGTACTGGTCCCTTCGGGAATTCAGCCGGGAACGTACAATGTAAGGGTTTCTACAACTGCAGGGACTAATACCACTTCAGGAGATAAATTTGTGGTAACGGCTCCCTCACAGGTATCAATCCCTTCTATAATACCTGCGGCGGGAACTTATACCGACCTGGTAACGATAGTGATGTCTACGGCTACATCCGGAGCGACGATAAGGTACACGACAGACGGAGTAGTTCCGACTGTGGCCTCTGCCATATATACGGTGCCGTTCACACAGACAACCAGTGCAACGGTAATGGCGATAGGAATGAAAGGCGGTATGACGGATAGCGCAACGGCTACAAGTGTCTTTACGGTAAAAGCTTTGGCGCCTGTGATAACTCCGGCAACTGGGACGTATTCCGGTTCTGTGACCATAACTATGGCGACCGGCACGAGCGGAGCGACGATAAGGTACACAACAGACGGGACAATGCCAAACGGTGCATCCCAGATATACTGGTGGACTCCTTTTATCCAGACGACGAGCGCTACGATAGTTGCTTTTGCCATGAAGAACGGTATGGCTGATAGTTCTACGTCAACAGCTACATTCACGGTTCAAGCTTTGCTTCCTACCGTCACCAATATTTTTCCTTCAACCGGAATTAATACGTTATCAGTTCAGATAACTGTTATAGGTACTAACTTTTATGCCGGGACGGCGTCAAGCTGTGTCACGTCTATGAAACTTGACGATAGTTTGAATACGGCGTTAAATATTTCCGGTATTTACGGATCCGACACCATGATAGGCGGTGTAATAATACCGGCGGGAATTCAGCCGGGAACGTATAACTTAAAAGTTACTACAACTTCAGGGACGAATACTACCTCCGGTAATAAATTTGTGGTAATGGATTCAGTACCTGTTGTTAATACAGTCGCACCGGATACGTGCGCAAATAATACAACTACTTCAGTCACTATAAGCGGGACGGGATTTTACGGGGGAACCGGTACGCCGAATGTTTCCTCCCTTCAGTTTGTTAGAACCTCCGCTCCCGTAGTCACAATGTTAATCGCTTCGTATAATGTGGCGAGCGACACTTTGATCAATTACGCGTCAGTTCCAACCGGCTATAGTCCAGGTACATATGATATAAGAGTAACCACAAACGGAGGGACTAATACTACCTCGGCGCAGAAGTTTGTTTTGACTGCGCCTCTCCCTGCCGTTTCAAGTATTTTCCCATCATCAGCCGGCAATGGTTCTTCTACTGTCGTCACTATATTAGGTTCTTATTTCTTTGCCGGGACCGCCTCAAGCTGTGTCATTTCTGTTAAGTTCGATGATGCCGGAAGTACTTCTTTAACTTTTAGCGGCGCGCAGTCTGATACCATAATAGGCGGGGTAACTGTACCGGCGGGAATTCAACAGGGAACATATAATGTCCTGGTCACTACAACTGACGGGACAAATACATCAAGCGCGCAAAAATTTACGGTCACAGATGATCCTCCGGTTTCTGTTGTAGTGCTCCCTGCAAACGGCTCCACTCTCAGCACCTTGGCGATTATATCGGGAATAGCGACTGATTCAGCAGGTATTAGTAATGTGAAAATCAGCATCAAAAATACAACTGACACTTTATTTTGGAACGGCAGCTGGGGCGGCGTTCCTACCTGGCTTGGCGCCGCCGGAACTTCCAATTGGAGTTTTGATTCTTCATCAGTGACCTGGTCGAATGGAAAATATTATTATATTCAATCGAAAGCAAAAGATAATAACGGTAATGATGAGACGCCGGGTGCCGGAAATACTTTTTTATGTCAAATTATGACGGTTTCGAGTATAACTCCGACAACACAGGCAAACACTTCATCGGTTGCTTTATCCATTTGGGGCAGCAGCTTTGTTTCGGGGGCAACGGCAAAACTATCAAAAGCGGGGCAAAACGACATAACAGGCACAAGTGTTACTGTTTACAACCCCAATTTTATGTTTGGTTCTTTTAATATCATAGATAAAGCACCGGGCGTCTGGGATGTGACAGTTACAAATCCGGATACGCAATTTTCCACCTTAACGTGTCTTACTATAACTGCATCAGCGCCGACAGTGACCGGGGTTGCGCCTTCGACGGCCAGTAACATAGGCAGTAAAACTGTGACTATTACAGGTACCAATATTTTTAGCGGAGCTACGACGCTTTTGACCCTCAGCGGCCAGTCGAATATTTCGGGAACGGGTGTATCCGTATTATCCAACACTCAGCTTCGCGCTGTCTTTGATGTGGACGGCAAGGTAACAGGAGCCTGGAGTGTTCGTGTAGCTAATACGGACGGGCAGAGTAATACGGGGAGTTCAATGTTTACTCTGATAGTAAATGTGGCAACACCGTCGATAACACCGGCGGCGGGGACGTATACCGGAGCAGTAACGATAACAATGGCAACAGGCACATCGGGAGCAACAATTCATTATACAACTGATGGGAGCGCGCCAACTGCCGGGTCAACAGTATATACAGCTCCGATAACACGAACATCAAATTCAACAATAGTTGCTTTTGCGATAAAAGGCGGGTGGAGTAACAGCGCTGCTGCAACCTCAGTGTTCACTATTCAGACGACAACGCCTGTGATAACGCCTGCGGCGGGGATGTTTACGGATGCGGTGAATATAACGATGGCCACATCAACTTCCGGGGCTACAATAAGATATACGACAAATGGTATAGGTCTTACGGACTATGTGGGCTCGTTTACGAAAACAGCTACCTCAACTATTGTGGCGTACACAACAAAAGGCGGGATGTTAGACAGTTCAACTTCGACTTCTATATTTACTATAAAGGCGGCAACGCCTGTAATAACCCCTGTGGCGGATACTTATACAAATTCTGTAACTATAGCAATGTCAACCAGTACGACAGGCGCTACGATAAAGTACACGCTTGATAACAGTGCTCCGACATTATCATCAACCGATTATACTACACCAATCACGCAATCAACGACTGTGACGGTCAGAGCCGCAGCGTTCAAGGCAGGATTAGTTGATAGTGATATAGCAGCAACGGCATATACTATTCAGGCAGCAACTCCCGTTATAACAACTGCAGCGGGGGTATACGCAGATTCAGTGTCTATAACTATCACTACCTCGACCTCCGGCGCGACCATTAGATATACGACAAATGGCTCGGGGCTTACGGATTACTCGGGTCCGGTTACGAAGACTTCCACCTCGACTATTGTGGCGTATGCGGCAAAAGGTGGTTTAATAGACAGCTCTACTTCCACTAAAATATTTACCGTTACGGGAACGGCGGTTAAGTTGCAGCTTCTGGTCCCGGGCGAGGCCGTTGCACCGGGAAGCCCTACAGGAAAAACAGGTTCGCCGAGTGCCAGGACCGCCGGCTCTATATTTACAGTCACTGTAAATGCTGTGGATGCGAACTGGTATACGATCTCATCTTCAAATCCGACGGTCACGATCTCGACCAGTGACCTTTATGATGTTGAACCTTCGGCAAAAGTCCTATCTTCGGGGACAAATACCTTTAATGTAATGTTTAGGACTGCCGGTTCGTCTACAACGATCACGGCTTCCTGTACGGGGCTGACATTAAACCAGAGCCCTGCTATTACGGTTAATCCAAACACAGCGGTAAAATTGCAATTATTACTGCCGGGAGAAGGAGCAGTCGCCGGCATGACAACGGGAACTCCGGGCAAGACAGGATCTCCGTCAGCGAGAACTGCAGGAACAGCGTTCAATGTAACGGTTAACTGCGTGGACAGCTGGTGGAATATAGTGACGTCTGCGGCACAACCTGAGGTAATAATCACTACAACCGACATATACGATACCGAACCGGCTGCCTCATCGCTTATAAGTTCCGTTAAAACTTTTTCCGTGACGCTAAAGACTGCAGGAAATACGGTTATTTCTGCTTCAGATACCCAAGGTTTAGGAACAAACTATACACAGGATGTAAGCCCGAGTACCACTATAAATACCGGCGCTGCGGCGAAGTTACAACTTTTGCTGCCCGGAGAAGCAACGATACCAGGCTCTGCATCAGGAAAGACAGGAACGCTTACGGCGCAGGTTGCGGGAACAGCGTTTAATGCAACGGTTAACTGCGTGGATGCAAATTGGAATAAAGTTACCTCCGCGAACCCTCAGGCAAAAGTGTTGACCAGTGATGTGTCCGATTCGGAACCTGCGGCGGCATTTTTAACTTTAGGAACGAAAAGTTATAGCGTAACACTGGTGACTGCAGGAATAGTTGTAATAACTGCGACGGATCTTGGTCTTACATATACAGACAGTGTAAGCCCGAATTTAACGGTAAATTTAGCGTCAGGAACGCCTATGATATTATCAAGCAAAGCAGGTTCTGACAATATTTTAGTGACCTATGATATGGCTATGGATCTCACTTCGGTTACAAACAAAGCAAATTACGCCGTGCAAAGTCCGGTTGGAACTCCAATAAGTCTTGCGTCGGCAACTTTAGGCTATTCAAGCGGTACATATACGGTAACTATTGCTAGTGTTTCACTCACTTCAACCTACAACGTGACGATAGCAGGCGTAAAAAACGCCGCTTTAGGGACCATAGTAAGTAACGGAACTGATAATGTGACGAGCGGCTCTGTGGATATTACCGAACCCACAGGCACGGTAAATATAAACGGCGGCGCCGTCTACACAAATAATACCACTGTGACCCTGGCGCTTTCATCTGCGGACTCAAGCGGGGTTGCTGAAATGAAGTTCAGCAATGATGATTCAACCTGGTCTTCCCCGGAAAGTTATGGAACAGCAAAAGCTTGGACCCTGAATTCTGGAGATGGAGCAAAGACGGTGTATGCAAAGTTTAAGGATACCGTAGGTAACTGGACAAGCGGAAGTATTACTGATGTGATAACTCTGGATACGACAGCGCCGACCGGGAGTATAAGTATAAATAGCGGGGCTGCTACAACGGCTATGACAATAGTGACCTTAACCCTGTCAGCGGCTGACACAACAAGTACGGTAGTGAGCATGCAGTTTAGTAATGACGGATCTGCTTATAGCTCTCTGGAAGCCTATAATACTAATAAGAGCTGGGCCATGACAGGCGGGGACGGAACAAAGACAGTGTACGTGAAATATAAGGACGGGGCAGGGAACATCTCGGGTTCTATAACAGATTCAATATTACTTTACACCATCCCGGAGGTTACCGGTATTACTCCTTCAACCGGAGCTAATAATTCTTCTCCTGTTACTGTAACTATTACAGGTTCGAATTTCTTTGGCGGAACAGGAACAAGCGCCGTAACAACAATAAATCTTGATGATCCGGCAAGTACTGCTTTTATAAATATTCTTAGCGCGAATATTACGGATACGCAAATAAATACGGCTGTCATACCGGGTGGAGTTAAAGCAGGTTCGTATAACGTGAAAGTTACAACCCCTATGGGAACCAATGTTTCTTCCTCTCAGAAATTTGTGGTAACAACGGCCGCGCCGGTTGTCAGTAATGTTTATCGCTGGGGCGGCAGTTCTCTTAATACTTCTCCGGTAACAATTTCTGTGACTGGTTCAGGTTTTTTTGCCGGTACTTCAACCTCTGATGTACAAAACGTTATACTGGACACAACCCCCACACCTACGTCGGCTCTTACAAATTCTATAACGGTATCTTCTGATATAAAGATATTTCAATCTATTTTCCCTGCGGGTATTACTCCCGGGACATATAATGTGATTGTTACTACGGGCGGAGGCTCAAATACCACCAGTTCAACGAAATTGACCCTGACTTCTCCTTTGGTTCCTGTTGTTTCAAATATTACCCCTTCAATCGGAAGCAATCTTTCTGCTCTTGATGTTAATATTAACGGTTTGGAATTTTTTGGAGGAATGGCAACAAGCGCCGTAACATCAGTAAATCTTGATGACCCGGCAAATACAGCTTTTGTGAATGTTTATCCGGGGTATATTACTGATACGCAAATAAGTCTGGCAGTTATACCCGCCGGAATCAAAGCAGGTTCTTATAATGTGCGTGTTACTACAACGAACGGGGTGAACACAACTTCAGCGCAAAAATTCGTTGTGACTACTCCTATTCCGGTCGTAAACACAGTTTCTATCCTGGGCAGCGAACCGGCAACGAATACGGCGATTTTTACTTTAGCGATTACCGGTTCAGGTTTCTTTGGCGGTACCGCCGGTTCGGATGTTTTATCTGTAAAGCTGAGTACCAGTCCTACATATACTTCTGCAATATCAAATTCTATTTCAGTGGGTTCGGACGCGGTTATTTCAAGTGTTTCTTTTCCTCTTGGTGTGCCTGCGGGAACATACAATTTGATAGTGACCAACAGCAGCGGGACGAATGTGACCAGCACGCAAAAAGTGACAGTCATAGAAATTGCGGGTTTTGAACCCGGGGAAGTGCTTGTAGATAATACAGCTGTTAACAATATTAATGTGACAGCGACCGACGGAAGCGGTACTAAAATTATCATACCCCCCGGTTGTTTAAATAAAGACGTTAAACTTCTGATTACTAAAGATGATTCTGTAACGGACGGGATAGCTTACAATTTTAGAATGAAAGATAATGCCACCAATGCTTTGATAACCAATTTGCTAAAACCTGCTACCCTTACACTGTATTACTCAATAAACGGGGGAGTGGTTTTAAATACGGGAGTACCGGAATCCTCCGCCAACACAAAACTTGCTGTTTATTACTTTGACGGTGTGTCCTGGCGTAAACTTGTCAGTGTCGTGAATCCTTTTGACAAAACAGTGACTGCGCAAACTCAAAAGACGGGACTCTATGCCATTAAGTCCGTGGTTTCCTACGGTGACAAGGTGCTGGCTAATCCAAATCCGTTCACTCCAAATGGTGATGGTGTTAATGACTCTGTCAGTTTCTACTTTGACAATGATAACAGTGATCCTGTAACAATAAAAATATACAACAGGAGAAGTGATCTTATAAGGGCGCTTACGAATTCCAATTCCTGGGACGGAAAAACTGATACCGGGTCTAATGCTGTTCCCGGTCTGTATTATTGGCAGGTTGAGATAAACGGTGCTGTTAAGAAAAGGGGGAGTATAACTCTTGCGAGATAAGCTGAGATCGACATATTTCCCGGTTATTATAATTGCCCTCTTATTCTTTGCGGGGAATGTGCGTGCGGCATTTGAAGAAAACGCCGGCGCCCGTCCTTTTGGTATGGCGGGTGTATTTACGGCTATTGCGGATGACTGCAATGCGATAAGCTGGAATGCCGCAGGTTTGGTGCTGGTCGATAAAACAAGTATTGAATTAATATTCTCAAAACCGTTTTTGGGGATGGACTATGATAATATTTATTCCGGAGATGTTTCTTTAGCTTTGCCTTTGGGAAGCGTCGGGACAGTCGGGGCGGGTTATCAATTGTTAAAATCAGATGTTTATTCCGAAAGCACTATCCTTTTGGCGGCCGGCGTTAATGTTTTTAAAGACTTTTTATCATTAGGACTTACCGGAAAATGGCTGGGTATCAGCTATACTCAAAATGATTATACCGGCATTGATCCTTTATTTACCGCTGCGGGCTACAGTAAAACGGGATATAGCGTGGATGCGGCCGCTATGCTTAAATTTGGAAAGACCGTATCTGTCGGACTGGTAGCGGAAAATATAATGTCTTCGGATTCTCTTGCCCTGGGAACTTTAGCTTATAAACTTCCGGTAAACTACAGGGGAGGCCTGGCTTTGCGGTTGGGGGATTTTGTGCCCGGGATAGAGTTATCTTATAGAAACAAAGATATGGGAAATGAATATGTCCTGGATTTCGCCGGCGGCATTGAATGGTGGACAGGAGATAGGACAACCGCAATCAGGGCCGGAGCCGGAGTCAGAGAAATTTCGGCCGGTCTGACTTATATGTTTGGAGATATAGGAATAAATTACGGGTTTAGTTATCCTCTTTCCGGATTGTCCGGAACCTTTGGTTCGCACCGTGTCTCCATGAATGTTGTATTTGGCAGAACCTCTGCCCTAAAGAATGCCGAAGAATCCAAAACTATCCGGAAAATTAATAAAATGAAAATAGCTCTTATGGATCTGACAAGCCAGAATATAGATCCGGGTATTGCCCTGGTGGTAACGGATTTGTTGAGAAATAATCTTTTCAACACCGGAAGGTATTCAGTGCTTGAAAGAGCCAACATGGATAAATTAATAAAAGAACAGCAATTCCAGATGTCAGGTTGCTCTTCGACAGAATGCGCGATTGAACTGGGAAAAATCCTTAATATGCAGGAGATGCTTGTAGGCTCAGTTAATAAACTTGGTTCCAAGTTCTTTATAAACGCGAGAATGGTGGACGTGGAATCAGGGGAGATCATGATAACTGCGACAGCCGAATGTTATTCTGAAAATGATCTTGCAGATGCCTGCAAAGATATAACAAGTAAATTGATCAAAATAGATATCGAACCTGCGAAAGCTGCACCTTCAAAGAAGGGAAAAGAAGAAGAATCTAAAAAACAGCCGCAGACGCTTAAGATGAAAATAGCAGTAATGGATGCTCAAAGTCAAAATGTAAATCCGAGTGTAGCTTTGGTCGTCACCGAGCTCCTCCGTAATAATCTTTTCAGTACCGGAAAGTACCTGGTTTTGGAAAGGGCCAATATGGATAAATTGCTTAAAGAACAGCGCTTCCAGTCTTCAGGATGTACTACGACAGAGTGCGCGATAGAAGTGGGAAAGCTTTTAAATATGAAAGAAATGGTGGTAAGTTCTGTAAATAAACTTGGATCAAAATACATGATAAGCGCCAGAATGGTCGATGTCGAATCCGGAGAACTTACAATAACTGCAACGGCTGAATGTTATTCAGAGAACGATCTCTCGGACGCCTGCAAAGAAATAGCGGGCAAGCTGACTAAAAGATAAGAGTAAATTACCGGAGTTTTTTAATATTTTTTCATCTCCTCAAAAGATCCGCCAATTATGTCAGGCGGATCGTCGAGAGATCCGCCAATTATGTCAGGCGGATCCTCAAAAGATCCGCCCAAAATAACTGGCGGATGTGTTATCAAACCCGAAATCAATTTGAAAGCTTTAATATTATGCAAGCCAATAAGGACATGTTTTCTACTCTTATTACTGGCTGATCTGGAATCGCTTTTTAAGTCTTTTTTTTATCTGTGTAATCTCAGCTTTATCTGTGTCATCAAACCCGAAATCAATTTGAAAGCTTTAATATTGCGCAAGCTAATAAGGACATGTTTTCTGCTCCGGATTTCGGGTTATTGGTTGTCATTGCTAACTATATTTGCTATAATAATCGCATGAAAAGAAAAGCAGGCGGGATAATAATCGAACTATTACCTTCTGTTGTCAGAGATATCTACAGTAATATGAGGTCTCTGGCTCAGCCGGAACTCACCGTTTTTCAATTCCGTATCCTTTCCAGGCTTTTTGTCTGTTCTCGTACTAATAATGAGCTTGCCCTTTGGGCGGGTATAAATAAAGCCACCATGTCGCGGGCTTTGACAACACTGCAAAAACAAGGTCTTATAGAAAAGAAGACTGATAAAACAGACAGGCGGGGAAATTTTGTGTCCCTGACGACAACCGGTAAAAAAAAGTATAAGGCAATCAAAATTGTGGTCGGTAATATCATCTCGGAAAAGATCGAGAAAATAGACACCAAAAAACAAAAACAGCTTTTAAAGGGTCTTGAAGTATTAAAGGAGGTATTTAACAAATGAAAATAAAGTATATTTTAGTATTACTTATAATGCTCACATGCGCGATGTTTGGCGCGCCCATAAAACTGGAAGAAGCCTATAAGTCGGCTATACAAAAGACCGAGTTTGGGGCTATTTTGGATGCGCAAAAAAAGCAGTACGAGGCCAGGATAGAAAAAGCGGGCGCGGCGCTTTATTCGCCGCTTTCCCTGAAAGGCAGTTATGCAATACAACAGGCTGCTTCTCCTTCGAATTACAGTGATGCGGCTTCACTGGCTTTGAATCTTACCCAGCCGGTATATCAGGGCGGGCAGTTAACGAATGCAATTGAAGAAGCTAAGCTTCAGCAGAAATCCAAGGAGTTTCAGAATGCTTCATTAAGGCTGACTTTGTATGCGTCGGTGGCAAACAGTTTTTATTCCGTAATTACGGCGGAAAAAGATAAAAATAATGTTGAAACGGTAATTACGCAGACAAAGGATATGATAATTGAACTTGAGAAAAGAAAAGTTATCGGTAAAGCGAAATACAGCGAGGTACTGATGGCCGAGGCCCAGCTTGCGGTACTGGAATCTGATCTTGAAGGCGTAATGAGAAGTATATTAACCTCAAGAGATGATTTTGCTTTTCTTACGGGACTCCCGAAGGATGCCGAGCTTGACGGTGGAGAAAAAGCAGAAGTGGAATTAAAGGATTTGACATATTATCTTGGAGCTGCGGCAAAGAGACCTGATATCTCCGCTTTACAATCGGATCTTGAGGCGGCGCGCCTTGAAACTGTATTTCAGAGTGCTTTCGGTTTACCCTGGGTTTCTTTAAACGGTAATTACTATCCGTATAGGACAGGGTCTTCTTCAGGAATTAATTGGGATCTGGGTCTGGCCCTGACGTTTAAACTCTTTGATTTTGGAGATACCGGAGCAAGAGTAAAAGAAGCGCAATATAAGGAAAAAGAGGCAGAACTCAATCTTGCAAAGAAAAAAAGACAGGTGGAAGCTGAAGTAAAATCCGCCTACGGGAGTTTGAAAAGTCTGCGGGAGCAGGTAAAAAAACTTGAAAATTCTGTAGATATGAACGGTAAAAACTATTTAGAACAAAAAAAAGATTATGATTTTAGTCTGGTTACAAATCTTGAAGTTTTACAGGCGATGAATGCTTTGCAGAATGCAAAAAAAGCGCTGGACAGGATAAAACTGGAGGTTCTTTTAGCCGGCGCAAAATTGCTGTCAGCCGGAGCGTTGGTGCCGGGAGAAACCAGGTAAAAATAAGGTCATGCATCTCAAGTATTAACAGGAATTAAGTCCAAATAAAAAGGAAAGAAATGACGATATCAGAAATATCCATAAAAAATCATGTTTTTGCCTGGATGCTTATGGCTGCGCTTATTATATTCGGCGGTATTTCCTTTACAAAAATGGGGGTCAGCCAGCTGCCAAATGTTGACTCACCGGTAGTAAATGTGAGTATAAGTTTACCGGGTGCTGCACCTGAGATAATGGAGCTCACCGTTGTTGATACTGTAGAAGATGCTCTTACGGGTGTTCAAGGCATAAAATCCATGTCCTCTTCTTCGAGGACCGGAAATGCCAATATCTCCGTAGAATTTGATTTGAGTAAAGATGTTGATGTGGCTGTTCAGGAGATACAAACGGCGATTACAAGGATACAACGCCGCCTTCCTGCAGGTATAGAACCACCGTCAATTCGAAAAAGTAATCCGGATAATCAGCCGATAATTGTGCTTTCTGTTTCATCCGACAAGATGCCGCCGACGGATCTGATGAAACTGGTCAGGTATGATATTCAAGACAGGTTTACCACCGTTCCGGGAGTGGGGGATATTATGGTCTGGGGCTTTGCGGAACCGAATCTTAGGGTCTGGCTTGATAAGAAAAAGATGGCCAACCTCCAGCTTACTGCCTCCGATATAATAAATACTATAAATAAGGAACATGACGAACAACCGGGCGGCAGGGTTGAGACTGCCGATAAAGAACTAAATATAAGGACCAGGGGGGAGGCGGAGACTGTAGAAGATTTTGGCGAAATTACCATTAACACCCGCGGCGGCAGGCCTAACTATGTGCCTGTAGCGTTAAAAGATGTGGCGAAAATAGAAAAAGGGACTGAGGATATAAGAAGTGTTTCGAGAGCTGAAGGTAAATTTGCCGTTGGTATAGGTATAATGAAACAACCGGGGATGAACTCTGTCGAGGTTGGAGATGAAGTAAAGAAGAGAATGAAGGAAATAGCCGCCAGTCTGCCGGAAGGAGTGGAGATCGGAGTCAGGTTTGACCTTACGACTTTTATATCGGAATCAATAAAAGAACTTTATTTTACACTTATACTTGCAGCACTCCTTACTTCTCTTGTTTGCTGGCTCTTTTTAGGTTCCTGGACGGCAACGCTTAATATTATCCTGGCCATTCCGACTTCTATTATCGGTACGTTCATGGCTCTTTATGCCCTGGGTTATACTTTAAATACATTTACACTGCTGGGTTTATCCCTTGCCATAGGTATCGTCGTTGATGATGCTATTATGGTGCTTGAAAATATAGTGAGGCATAGAGAAAAAGGTCAAGCTAGAGCGCCTGCTGCGCTAAATGGTTCAAAGGAAATAACCTTTGCGGCAATAGCGGCAACTGCGGCAATTATTGCGATCTTTCTTCCTGTAGCATTTATGGAAGGAGTAATCGGAAGGTACTTTCTGCAATTTGGTGTAACTCTATCTGTAGCAGTGCTTTTTTCGCTTCTGGAAGCCCTCACTTTAACTCCTATGAGATGCTCCAGATTTTTAACCGTAGAGGAAAGATCCACCCGGCTTGGAAAAGGTGTTGATAATGCTTTTAAGAAAGGCGCAGAATTATATAAAAAGATGATCCCTTCGACTTTAAATAGGCCTTATCTTACCATAATAGCTGCTACTCTGTTTTTTGCGGTTACAGTTTTTGTCGGAGTTAAAGAGCTCAAAAGAGAGATGATGCCGTCGCAGGACCAGAGCCGCTTAATTCTGGGCTTAAGAACGCCGGTAGGGTCATCGCTTTCGTTGATGGATGAAAAAACAAAAGAGGTCGAAAAATATCTTAAAGGGAAGAGCGAAGTAGAAAGTATTTTTGCTTCGGTAGGGGGCGGTTCCAGTGTTAACAGCGCTTCGATAATGATAAATATGGTTCCAAAAGTAAAGAGAAAAATCTCTTCTCAGAAATTTATGAAAGTTATAAGAGAAGAAACAAAGACAATAAAAGGGGTCAGGATAACCATTCAGGATCCGTCGCTTTCTTTCTCGGCCGGCGGAAGGGGAGGGGGAAAACCCGTAAGTTTCTCAATCCGCGGACCCGAGTGGGAAAAGCTTGTAGAGTATTCGGAAAAGATGATGGAAGAAATGGAAAAAACAAAAAAAATGGTTGATATAGATACTAATTACCAATCCGGAATGCCGGAGCTTGAAATAATTCCGGATCGTATAAAAGCCAGAGATAGAGGCGTGGATGTTTCTGAGATATCCGATACGGTAAATATAATGATGGCCGGAGCGGCTGTAGGGAAATATTCAGATAGCGGAAGACGGTACGATATCAGGGTGGGTCTTTCTTCTTCGGAAAGGTCTTCGGTGGAATCGATTAAGTCCCTGCTTGTCAGGAATAACAGGGGCGAGCTTATCCCGCTTTCCGATGTCGTAAAGATAAACCAAAAAAAAGGACTTCAGGCGATCTTCAGGGAAGACAGGCAGCGGGCTATCAGTGTCAATGCCAATGTGGCTCAGGGCAGCTCTCAGCAGGAAGCTATAGATGAAATGAGAAAAATTGCAAAAAATGTTCTTCCTGCCGGGTATCTTTCAGTCCCGACCGACAGTACAAAAACCTACGGTGAGTCTTTCCTTGGACTTTACATTGCCATGTTTCTTGGTATTCTTGTTGCCTATATGGTATTGGCTTCCCAGTTTAACAGTTTCTCCCAGCCTGTAACAATACTTGTGGCTCTTCCTTTTTCTGTTTCCGGTGCATTTATCGGTCTTTACTTATTCGGACTTACACTGAACATTTTCAGTATGATCGGTTTGATACTTCTTATGGGAATTGTAAAGAAGAATTCTATCCTTCTCGTTGAATTTACCAACCAGATGAGAGCTCAGGGTTTACCGGTACGGGAGGCGCTAATAGCAGCTTGTCCTATCCGGCTCAGGCCTATTCTTATGACCTCACTGGCTACAATTGCAGCAGCCATCCCGTCAGCGCTTGCCTTTGGTCCCGGCGCTGAAACGCGTATTCCGATGTCTATTGCGGTTATTTTTGGTGTACTTATTTCCACGGTACTTACTCTGTTCATAGTACCTTCTTTCTATATGATATTAGAAAGATGGTTCCCGAGTGAGATAAGAAGTAAAAAACTGAAGGTTGACAAAGTATAAGGTCAAATGACAGATGCTTTGAAAGCTATATAAAAGACTTGTAAGCTCTTCAAAAGCTCCGCCTAACATTATAGGGCAGATCGTCGAGAGATCCGCCTAACATAACTGGCGGAAGTGGAATCGTTTTTAAGGGGGGTATTTAATATGAAAGTAGTAGCCTTTAACGGAAGCGCGCGTAAGGATGGAAATACTGCCATTTTAATTAAACAGGTGTTTTCTGTGCTTGAGAAAGAAGGGATCAAGACAGAACTGGTCCAGCTCGCAGGACATAATCTTAAGGGTTGTGTGGGCTGCTGGAAATGTACTGTCAACAAAGATAAAAAATGCGCAGAGACCGGTGATATTGTAAATGATTGTATTGCAAAAATGATAGAAGCAAACGGTATTATCCTTGGTTCACCAACCTACTTTGCTGATTGCACCGTTTCTATAAAAGCTTTAATAGAGCGTGCCGGAGTTGTGGGTATGGCTAACAACGAACTCTTAAAACATAAAGTTGGAGCGGCCGTAGTTTCCGTAAGGCGCGGCGGAGCCATACACGCCTTTGATTCGATTAATCATTTTTTTGAAGTAAGACAGATGTTTTTAGTCGGCTCGTCATACTGGAATATAGGTGTCGGAAAAGATTCCGGGGATGTGGAAAAGGACGAAGAAGGTTTCCGGACTATGATCAACCTCGGTGCCAACATGGCCTGGCTCCTGAAAAAAATTCATGCGAAATAATGTTGTTGTGAAATTACTAAAATATGGTACTATACTGGAGAGTAAAGAAAAGAGAAATATCCTGGCCGCTGGTTTCCGGACGGACAGTGTCACAAAAATATTGGGTGGAGGGGAGGAAAAATGACAATCTGGGAAAATATACTTGAACTGCTTTATGATACTTTTTTTTACGGGGATCCGCATAAACCGCTTGAGCCGGGAAAAATATTTGTTTACAACGTCCGGCGTATTTTTGTAATACTTATATACCTGTCCGGTATCGTAGCTCTATTTGCCGGCTTAAACAAAACAGCCGTTGGGGTATTGCTGACAATCATCTGCGTGCTTATAGTCATTGAAGCGGTTGAATTTTTCTACGGAGTAATAAAGGCGGTTAAGAAAAAGTAAAGAAAAAATTAAGAATGAACAGACGTTTGACTCTTAAATTGAGATATAAGCAGTCAGGGGGTAAATTTATGAGTATGAATAAACGTAAGGCTGTAATAGTGTTTGTATCTCTCCTTGCGGTTGCCGGCTCCGGCATAGCGAAAGAAAGGCAATCTTCTAAGAAAAAAACAGCTGTTGTGAAAGAAGTACCGGAAGTGACAAGGATAGCCATCACTGATGCTTTTGGATTTCCAAACGGATGGGCTTTCTATAACAAAGGACAGGAAATAGCGAAAGATACATTTAATGAACAAAGGAATAGAGTATTTACCGGAAATGTTCCGGACGGTATTGTTAAAGAATATTATAAATCCGGGAAACTACTGTTAGAGTTTAATTTCAAAGATAATAAGATGAATGGATTATATAAGTCTTACTATGAAGATGGTGTTCTTTGGCAGGAAAAAAACTATAAAGACGGTAAAGAAAACGGTATATTCAAGATATATTATGAAAACGGAAAGCTAATGTCTGAAATTACCTATAAAGACGGTAAAACCAATGGTATGGCAAGAAGTTATAATGAAGAAGGAAAACTTAAAGAAGAGTGGAATAATACAGACACCCCTCCAGATGAAACGGTAATAAAAGAACCGGTTACAACGGAAAAAAAATAAGAATATTCTTTCCGGGTGACTGTCACCCTAAAACCATTAAATTATAAGTAATTATGCGCATGTCTCGCCTTCAATTGTGACAGTCACCGAGAATGCATATTTTGCCAATATGTTCGTAATAAAATGCTTATTTGTGCACAATAAAATGTCAATGTGTGCGTATATAATTGTTGATTTGTGCGCGGAAAAGAAGGATACTTACTTTCATGAGGAGAACAAATAGACTTGGGGACATCTATGAAAGGTGTGTTGCCTCCTGATAAGCACAAAACCCTTAATAAAACCAAGCGTTTTCCCATCAAAATAATCGACATATCCTGAGTTGTATAGAAAAATCTAAAAATATGCCTAAACAGCTCCAGTTCCTTCCTACTTTTTGGAGCGAATCTTGATCAAAAATGGCCAAATTTTCAGTGAAAAAGGAAGGGTCCTGAAACTACCGGAAAGGACCTTGTAAAGGTTCTGGAAAACACACAGGAAACACACAAGAAACGCACAGGAAATAATCGATGCAATAAAGATGAATTCAAATATAACCGGAAAGCAACTTTCAATTAAAACAGGAATGACAGAAAGTTCCGTTATTCATTATCTAAGAAAACTTCAGGAAGACGGAACGCTAAAACACATCGGCCCGACCAAAAGCGGCCATTGGGAAGTTGTTAAGAAATAAGTGGTTGCAAAAATAGCCCGGGCAAGCAAAAAAATCCTAGAAATCACAAAGGGGCTTCGCGAAAGCGAGGCCCCTTTTTTTTGTCAATATTAATCAGAAATTCATTACTCTGCAATGAATTTCAACATCCAAAAACCTTTGATTTAAGTCACTTTTGTGGTAAAATTGTTTTTACCCGAGAGTTTCCCAAAGGTTGTCGTAAAATAGCTGTAAAAATTGTAGAGGTGAATATTTAAAATGGGAATTAGCGCAGATAAAGAATTACTAGACCTGATTTTATCAACAAACGAATGGCAGACATTCGATTGTAAACGAGCCTTAATCAAGCCGGCAAAATTATTGGAGGCAGTAATAGCTTTTGCGAATACAGCCGGCGGGATAATTGCCTTAGGAGTAGAGGACCCTTTAAAAGCTGAAGGCAAGAACAGATTGTTTGGTGTTTCAGAAAATGTAGATAATGTTTCCGAGTTTCTTAAATTAGCGAATAAGGATATTGACCCGCCGTTAAAATTATTCAGGACATTAGAGATAGCTGTTGTTAATACTAAAAAACAGCCGGATAAAATATTAATAATCAGTGTCGGTAAAAGCGACGAAGTACATTCGTTAAGAAATGGAGATACTTTTGTCAGACGAGGAGATCAGTGCGTAAAGATTGGGTCCCAGGAAATTATCAGGATTAAATATGAAAAAGGTGCTATTAAATTTGAAGACGAGAGCGCAAATGAATGCAGCTTTGACGATTTAGACCAAGAGCTTGTTAATAAATTTAAAAAAGATGTGTCAGGGGAGAGAACAGAAACTTGTCAGCTTTTTAAAGATAATGGATTGGCAATAAAAAGGGATAGTGCTTTTAAATTAACAAAAGGCGGCGTACTTCTTTTTGCGAAAAATCCTTCTGTTCTGCTTAAGGGAAAATTCGGGATAAAAATATCTCATTATTATGGTAATAAAGCGAATTATTCGGGGGACCCAAATTTTGTAAGAAGGCCATTTACTATTGAAGGTTCCCTGATTAAGCAGATAGAAAAAGCCATGGAGTACTTTAAGGAGATAATTTATTCAGCTCCGCCAAAACTTAAGAATTCTGCATTTAAAACAACATTTAAAATACCTGAATGGGCATTTCAGGAAGCTGTAACAAATGCTGTGATCCATAGAAACTATTCAGTGTCAGATGATATTCAAATACGGTTCTTCGACAATCGTATAGAAATAGAGAGTCCCGGCGGGTTTCCCGGTCATATCAGCATACATAATATTCTAACAGAAAGATGTTCTCGAAATCCAATTATTCTCAGGACTATCAACAGGTTCAGCGACGCTCCAAATCTCGATATAGGAGAAGGTGTAAACAGAATGTTCCGGGTCATGGAAGATGAAAATCTATACAGTCCTGTATACTTTCCAACTTCCTTAAAACCAAATACAGTATTTTTAATACTTTATAATATTGAAAAGGTTGAAGCTTGGGATATTGTCAATAAATATCTTGAATCGAATTATAGAATAACAAACAAAATAGCAAGACAGATAACTGATGTGCCCGATACTTTGAAAATGACTAGAGTCCTTAAAAAATGGGTAGAAGAAGGATTGCTTCAGAAAGTGGGAACGAATGCCAAGAAAGTGGTTTACTACATCAAGCCAGGAAGAGATATTCCATTAGATTTATTTTCAAAGCGCAGTGAAAATAAAATAAAAACTCACGAATAGCCTTATAAATAAAGGATATTGTAAAGTGTTTATTTTCAAATAGTTAAATTTAGCAAGCTGATGAAAAAACGGAACTGGAAATTAATGAGTAATCAATTAATGGATAAAAAGCGGTAAAAAGGCTTGTAAACAAAGGAATAATATGAAAGGAGCAATTCAATGCCTGAATATAGAATAAACGTGGTGCTGACGGAAATAGAGAAACTAACGCTAAATTCACTTTCAAATACTAAGTTTCTTCTTCCTCCGGAAATAAAGCTTTTGAAAAAGTTTGATGAATCTGCCGTTAAAGTCAATGAAGCGAAATAGCAGGGACTGACAACATCTGAACAACCATAATGTAAAATACATATTTGTTCATCCGCCAATCTCTTAGGAGGATATTTCGGTGTCTGTCCCCAATATATAGAACCTTAATCTTTCGCGAAATATTTGATAACAAAGATTGCGGGATGGGCGAGATGATCAAGCTTATTTGGACATTTATTAAGAAGAATAAAATCAACGAGTAAAATTGGCGCTGGGCGGGTTTAACCACCCGCCTGGTTAGCAAGGGGGAGAGATGGGGGATTTTGACATTGATTATGATAAAGTCCGGATTATGGTTTTAAGGCGCATTTTAGAAGAAGAATCAGCAGGGATAACGAAAAACATTTGTGATGACCACCTGTTCCATATTGAACAAAAAAACTTGTACGACAGTGTTCTTTTTGGTACAAATGATGATGAAGAAATGAAGAATATCATTGCAGATTTAAAAGTAATTCAAAATGTGCTGCAAAACTGCAACTAATAACCAGCTTGGTAACATTTTAAAGACTTCATAAAATCAACGAATAGTTATAAACGGGCCGGACGCAATTCCTTCAGGTCGCTCCGTTTCACCCTCCTCCCAGGCGGCCCTCCTTAAAGATTGGCGGGTCAACTAAGAGATTTCGCAAAAGAGTAAAGGATAAGTATTAAGTTTTGCTCAACTTGAGTACCGTACTCAGCCACTCAACTTCCCGTAGTTCTATTATTCCATCCGGCGGGGTGTATTATGCCGCTTACAATATCAATTCTCGAATTTCGATTGCTCAATTGCTCTGCATTTCTGGCGACCGCCGGCCCCTAAATAAAATCCTCATAAATGACTTCCTTTCTCTCCCACAAATCCAAAGAAAAGCATTATTTTATAATGAATTATTTGGTCCAAAACCCTTTGTTTTAAGTAACTTTTGTGGTAAAATATTTAAAGTAATGCTTAATTGGGTGAAGAAGTGGGGACTGAAATTCTTATGATTAAAGTTACTTCAATCCTCTGTTTTAAAGCTTATCCTAATCACGACCAAATCGCTATGAAGATGTAGGGAAATAGGTTGCGAAAAGATTTAAAACCCAGTTAAAACCATGCATTTCCCTGCAAAAACCTTTTGAAAAACCTCTGTTTTTCTGATATAATTAACTGATTTATTAAGACTTTTCGAGAATCGAGAGTCGAGATTTGACCGCAATCGAAATAATGAATCAAATATCGAATTTCGATTATCGATTGCTCTATTTTTGCCGAGGCAAAAATGGATATAGCAGTGGTTTCCTAAGCCCTTTTTAATCCTTTTGAAAACCCTTGTAAAATAAGTAAAGTCCTTTTCCTATCAGAATAATCGAGATATCCTGAGTTGTATAGAAATATCTGAAAATATGCATAAACAGCTTCAGTTCCTTCCCACTTTTTGGGTCAGCATATAGATTAACAAGTGGACAATTCTGCAGTGAGAATGCATTATTGTCCTTGACAAGGTTCTTTTATCATGTTAATAATATGATTATGAATCATCCTGACAAATACATAAAAAGAGAGATTGAAAGTAAACTCGAGAAGATTTCCTTGCAATTTCCGGCTGTAGCTTTAACCGGTCCGAGGCAATCAGGAAAATCGACTTTACTTAAAAAATTGTTTGGGAAAACCCATGATTTAATAAGCTTTGATGATCCTATTGTCAGGCAAAAAGCTTTATCTGATCCTGTAGGTCTACTTGAACGCGGCGGGAAAAAGCTTATACTTGATGAGATCCAGTATGTTCCACAGATACTTTCATACATAAAGATGATGATAGATGAAGAAAGGGATAAGTACGGAAGATTCATTATTACCGGTTCTCAAAAGTTCACTCTCATAAAGAATCTTAGCGAAACATTGGCAGGACGCATTGCCCTTTTCGAACTTTTGCCGTTTTCATTTGGCGAGCTGAGTTCTACTTCTAAAGCCGGAGCAAAAGAAGACGAGCAATATTTTACGGAAGCCTGTCTAAGAGGATCTTTCCCGGAACCGAGATCCAGACCTGAACTTGACGCATATTCATGGTATTCCGGATATATCCAGACATTTCTGGAGAAAGACATCCGGACAATTTATAACATCGGTGACTTGAACACTTTTCAAAGCTTTTTAAAATTGCTTGCCGGTCGTTGTGCGCAGGTTTTGAACATGGATAATATATCAAAAGAATTGGGTGTGAGTGCAAACACCATAAAAAGCTGGGTTTCCGTTTTGGAGGCAAATAATACTGTATTTTTGCTTCAGCCCTACCATGCAAATATTGGAAAACGCTTAACAAAAAACCCAAAGATCTATTTCACGGACTGCGGGCTGGTGTGTCATCTTACAGGGATAAGAAATAAAGAGGCTTTGCTGGAAGGGCTTCTTGCCGGTCCTCTTTTTGAGAACTATATTATCCAGGAAACGATAAAAGTATTTTTTAACAAGGGAGAAAGGCCGGATATATATTTCTTGAGAACAAAAAATCTTGAAGAGATAGATCTTTTAGTGAAAATCGGTGAAAAATATTATCCATTTGAAATAAAGTTGACAAAAACTCCTTCACACAATATTTTGAGAATGAATGAAGAACTCGTAAATAGACTAAAAATTCCTGAACTTCAAAAACCAGGAATCATTTGTCTTGGAAAAGATGATACTCATATGAAGATATTAAATGCATTCTCGGTAAAGAAATATATTGATTTTATAAAAACAAAATCATAATAAATAGAAAACATAATAAAGGGGGGAGATGAGTCTATTAAAAGCATTTATTGGTATTGGCGTAGCAGGGTTGTTAGGATTCACTATCGGGTACATACTTAAAAAGAAAAAGATAATAAAATAGATAAAAAGGGTGAGATAAATGAAAAGAACTTTAGTGTGGATTGGATCATTAATAATCTGCGTTTCTTCGTTTGCTTTTAGCGAGGATGCGGGTGTTAGTAATTTTAATAATATGTATGAGAAGATAGATGTCTATAATATTAGCATTGGTGAAAACCCGTATACTATGGAATTTTATGCCTTAAAATCTAACGAAAATTACCGTTTAGATACAAATGTTGTAGTTATTAAAAGTAATGATAAAGAGTGTTTTAGACAATCATTGATGTCGGGCAGTCTGAGACCTTTAAAGAAATTGAATTATGTGATTCCGAAAAGGAAAGAAAAGCTGCTATGTATTCAATCGGATTTGGGAGGAGGAAATGCCTGGCGGTCGAGGTTATATTATGTGGTTTCAATAGCGAGTGAAAATGTATTCAAGGTTTTAGGTGAGATAGATTTTATTAAAGATATTGATAATGACGGAGTTGATGAGTTAATTGATATAAATGATACTTTTGAACTTCTCTTGGCGCATTATGAATCACCTTCCGCGCTAATTATTAAAAAAATTGAAAACAATTGCTTGGTGGATGATTTGGATAATAAATATTATGCCAATCGGATTGAGGAAATAAATACAGAAAATAAAGCACTATATTCAAACAATGAAACTAAGGAGAATGATAAGAAAGCATTTCGAAATCTGGTCGAGAAACTATTAATTTCTAAGACACTGAAGAAAAAAGAAGAGGGGTGGCGTAAATTTAAAGAAGAAGTAAATGTTTTAAAGCATGTGTTTAGTAAATCGGAAACACGAACTATCAATGTTGATGAATATTTGGATCGTCTTGAGCAGGGAATATTTGGTGAAGAAATAAAGAAGAAAGAGGAAGCGGAAGTTTCAAGAAAGATAAAAGAATTAAAAAATAGTGGTGATATGTATGGTGAATTTTCTTTTGAAAAAGGAAAAAATATTCTATCGATATATAAAAAAGAGAGATTAATAACGCAGGGAACATACGATGGTGGAAAACTAATTGGAGTTAATGTCAAATGTTGTGTTTGAGAAGTAGCGAGCATCCTTGGTTACAAAACCTCCTTTCTTGAAAAATCTGAACTTTTACCTCTAAAATT
>MFGV01000017.1 GCA_001778375.1 Candidatus Firestonebacteria bacterium RIFOXYD2_FULL_39_29 | reverse complement strand
ACAAAAATGCTGCTTTTATATGAACTAAATATTTTTAAAATCGCACTTTTAACATAATTCAGCGGAACTTGGGCTAAGGCAAAACGGATTTTTTGCACGTGGAGTTTTCCTGTTTTCTGTGACTTGTGAGCAACGTACAGAAATTTATAGAAATGTTCGGAAAAAGGCTGAATTGTTCGAGCAAAGCGAGTTATTCAGCCGCCAAACATGGAGATAAATTTCCTCCAGTTGCGAATCGGAACAGAAAACGGGGAAACTTCACGAAGGTTGCGGATGACTGGTTTTAGATCAAAAGGAATAAATGCAGCTTTCCTAAATATAAAGATACATTCATTGCCGTCCGCCGTTCATTTTGGCGGAAAAAAGCCCGCTCTTGGATAACCAAAAACGGGCTTTGGGAAATAACTTTTAAAAATATTCTTTTTCGTAGACGGCGACTTCACGGAGCATGCCGTCGTCGATTTCCAGAAGGCGTCCGACACCTCTTACCACGCAGGTAACGGGATCATCGGCCATATTAACGGGAACACCGGTTTCATAGCGGAGCCGTTCAGCAAGACCTTTTAGTTGAGACGTACCGCCGGCAAGAATAATACCTTTGTCTACGATATCCGCGGAAAGCTCAGGAGGAGTTCTTTCCAGTGTTTCCTTTATTGCTTCTATTATTTGAGAAACAGGCTCTTTCATTGATTCTCTTATCTCTTCAGAGCTTACCTCTAAAGTCCGGGGTAAACCGGTGACCAGATCACGCCCTCTTACATTCATTTTAAGCTCTTCTTTTAAAGGAAACGCCGATCCTATTTCTATTTTTATTTCTTCCGCTGTACGTTCACCAATGAGCACATTGTAAGCCGTTTTTAAATGCGCGGCAATAGCATCAGAAAGTTCGTCACCGCCTACTCTGACGGATGTATTACAAACAATACCTTTAAGCGAGATAACCGCAATTTCAGTTGTACCGCCGCCAATATCCGCAATCATATTTCCAGTGGGTGATTCTATAGGTAATCCTGCGCCAATTGCAGCCGCCATAGGTTCTTCCACAAGAAATACTTCTCTCGCACCCGCCTGCTCCGCCGAATCTCTCACAGCACGTTTTTCAACTTCAGTTACACCTGAAGGAATACCTACAATGACAATGGGTCTTACAGGAGTTCTTTTATTATGAACCTTATTAATGAAGTATTTAAGCATCTTTTCCGTAACTTCGAAATCAGCAATAACCCCGTCTTTCATAGGCCTGATAGCAAGGATGTTTCCGGGAGTACGCCCGAGCATTTTTTTTGCATCCGTACCTACCGCTAATATTTCATGGGTGTCCTTAACCAGCGCAACCAGAGAAGGTTCATTTAATACAATACCTTTTCCCTTTACGTAAACCAGCGTTGTCGCCGTACCTAAATCAATCGCCAGATCATTAGAAAACATACCAAAAATAAAATCCAAAATCATTAATTGCCTCCTTAATGCTTACATCTTTTCTAATTAAATCAATGTTCTTCTCAATCAGAGTGCTGCCATTTCAGCTTCTTCTTACAACCTTCCATTACCAGACTTTCTATCCTTTCGGATTCGAATAACATTAACTTGGTTTCTTTTAGTATTTTACACTTAAAAGGCTCGTCTTTCAAATACAAAAAGTTAACTAAAACATTTAAATATGCAGCTTTTATTGCGGCACCGGCAAATAACGCAGCCACTCCGACATCACTTAAAAGGTTTTTATTACCTTTAATTGCCAAAGGCTCGCAAACCTTCAACACATTGCCGCATACAATCATTATATTATAAGGAATTTCAGCGGCTTTTTTTACAGCATCCTGTACTGCTTTTTCTCTCATTGATTTTTCGGCATCAGTAGAAACCGGAAGTTTTGAAGCTCTTGAATAATTCCCATAAACTTCAATATCCGATTCCATCAAGATCAAGAGTTCTTCACGATATTTCACCGAGTTCTCAAGCAATTCCTTAATATCTTCCGATACTGAAGCATACTTTTCATTACCCGCAGTGAAATTTCCGACCATACAATTAAGGCCGGAAGCCAAAGCCCCTGCCAAAGCTGCAGCCGCTCCGCCTCCCGGAGCAGGAAGTTTTGCGCTTAAATCCTCCACAAATTTTTTAACAGGCTCATTTATATAGCACATTTTTTACCCTGTCAATATTATACTTTCCGTTGTAATACGGCATAAATTCCCCGTCTTCTGCCGTAGCCATGACCAGTCCCGCACCCGCATAAAGAGAAGCTGATTTTATATTAATTTCATTCTGCAAACTCGGCTCATGCCAGTAAGGTGACCGTGACACAGAGACATGAAGTTTACCGTAACCCATGCGTTCAAAAAGACCAAATTCTTTTTCCGCTTTCCCGGAGTATGTAACCTTATTTTTATTATACACTTCCTTGACTATCATATTAATCTTATCTTTTAAAGGGATTTCATTCTCGTAAATTGGCTTGAAATAACTTTTTTCAATTCTTATTATCTCCAGCACGCTCTTCACGAAATCAATACCGGCTTTTGTGGAATAATTTTTCGTATGAGAAAATACCGGTTTTACCCCGAGATCAGAACAATATTTGTCTATTATTTTTATTTCATCCATGGTAATATCCCTGTTCTCACAGATACTGACTAGAACCGGAACTCCAAACTTTTTAACATTTTCAACGTCGCCGATAAGGACCTGTATTCCCTTCTCCAGGGCAGCAAGATTCTTTTGTCTTGAATTCTCCAGAGTAGCTCCACCATAAGTATTTAATTCATTCACAAAAGCCGTGATAACCACCATGTCCGGGGTAATTTCATTCTCAGCACAGGTTATATTAAAGAACTTTTCAATGCTTAATGGTACACCGCTGTCAAATTTTGCTATTACAAAATCCGCCAGCGACATTGCAGCAGAAATAGCCAAAGGATTGCCTTCCGGCAGAAAGTTACCGGTAGGTGAAGTATAGACCATTACAGGGTCACCGTTCCGGTTCTGCATAAGCTTGGGATTCATAGCCCCTTTAAGCATTTCAAATACGGTATCGTCAAGTTTAATATCCTTTAAATGCACGGCAGTATTTTCTCTGGAGATGCCGACCATAATTTTTGACAGCCGGGATTTTAATTCCTCTTCAGTCATTGAGGCAGCAACTACCGCAAGAAGTTCAGAATTTTGCATATGCATAAAACCCTCTTCTTTAAGAGTTCTTCCGGGCTTAGTATTACCAAAACCTGTAATAACTTTCTTTAGAGCTTCATCTCTTGAGGTAGCCACTCTGTTCCACATTAAATGATAGGGCAGCGAAGATGAATTACTGTTGTAAATAAGCTGATTATTAATGTAATTGGCTATGAAGTTATGAAGATACGCAATATTTGATATTTCTCCGGAACCGGTCAAAACATCTTGAAGAGGGAAAAGATTATTGTAAGTTTCATGTACCAGCATATCTTCCAGGGAATAGCTGGGAACACATAATAAAGTGCTCTTTCGAAGAAGGGAAAATGCCTGAACAAAGCGCTCACAAATAATATAATGTTGATTATCCGTCCCATAAACAGGCATTGTCGGAGCAACTACAATAAGCTTTGCCTTTCCTCCGCGTCTAAGCCGTTGAACCGCTTCAGAATTTAGCTTGGCGCTGTACTTACCGCAAACTTCGAGGTCTTTTTTACTCAACCCCATTTTTTCGGCAAGTTCAACCGCGCTTTTTCCTTTAAAAATATCGTTTTTTTTAGCCATAGTCTATTTTTTCCGGATTAGCTCCGGAATCCCCCTTTAGAAAAACATTCAAAAAGTGATACAAGAATATACAAGATTTGATATATAAAGTCAATCTAAAACAAATTTTAAGGTCAAAATTCTAAATTCTAAACAAAATCATTGAAATATACTGTATTTTGGCAAAACGAGAGGAAATGGATAGTATTTATAGGTGTTTTGCCTTATTCCAAGAAACCAGTTTTCAAAAGGAAGGTTTTTCGTTTAGTATTGGCACACTAGAATTTAGTGATTAGTGCTTGCCTTTATGTTATTTCAACCATTCTCTCAATAGCTTTTTTTGCTTTTTCCGTTATCTCCGGTGGAACTTTAACCACATTTTTCATATCTTGCAAAGCCCAAAGGACCTTTTCAAGGGTGTTTTTCTTCATATTCGGACATATTGCATCGGTATTAGCAGGATAAAATTCTTTATCCGGGTTTTCTTTCTTAAGGCGGTAAATCATACCGGCTTCTGTAGCGACTATGAACTCTTTAGCGACACTATTTTTTGAATACCTCAAGAAACCTTCTGTCGAACAAACCTCATCAGCAAGAGGCCAAATATCATTTCTGCATTCAGGATGCACCAATACCAGAGCTTTCGGATGTTCTTTCTTTGCCGTTTCAATATGCTTAGGAAGTATTTTTGCGTGTGTCGGGCAGTACCCGTGCCAGAGAACCATCTCCTTATTTAATTTCATAGATATCCACGCCCCCAGATACCTATCCGGTACAAAAATAATTTTCTTGTCCTTTAATTTCTTCACGACTTTTAGCGCATTCCCTGACGTGCAGCAATAATCGGTCTCCGCTTTGACCTCGGCGGAAGAATTAATATAAGAAACAACGATATGTTCCGGATGTTTAACTTTAAGAGCAAGAAGATCTTTTGCCGTTATCATGTCAGCCATAGGACAACCGGAAGAAAGTTCCGGAAGAAGAACAGTTTTATCAGGAGAGAGTATACTTGCCGTTTCCGCCATAAAATAAACCCCGCAAAAAACGATAACCTTAGCATCCGTCTTTGCCGCCTCCCGGCTAAGTCCCAGAGAATCCCCCGTGAAATCCGCAATATCCTGAACCTCAGGAAGCTGGTAGTTATGAGCAAGGATGATGGCGTTGCGTTCCTTTTTAAGTTTCTTTATATCTGCTATGAGTTTACTATTATCGGACATAAGATCTCCCTCTGAAACAAATTCTAAGATCTAAATTCTAAGCACTAAACAAACTTAAAATCAATTACTAAGCTCTAAGCACTAAATTCGAAACAAATTACTAATACTTAACAAAACAATACTTAAACGAAATCGATGTAATTATATTAATCATCTTCCTTTTTAGTGCTTAGTATTTTAATCTTAGTTATTGTTTAGTGCTTAGTGCTTTGATCTTAGTTATTACTTTATTACGCCTCCGCCCAGCACTTCACGTCCTCTGTAAAACACCACAGCTTGTCCGGGAGATATTGCCCATTCGGGTTTTACAAATCTTACCTCAATACCTTTTTTAGAGGGTTTTATTATTGCATCCGACAAAGGACTGCTGTATCTGGTCTTAACTTTAGCTTTCAACGGCTTAACAAGTTTCGAAATACTTATCCAGTTAACATCTTTAGCATAAAGAACTTTACCAAATACATCTGCTTTCGTTCCTATCACCACTCTGTTTTTTTTGGAATCAAGCCGGTTGACATATAACGGCTCGCGGGCCGGGATCTTGAGGCCTCTTCTTTGGCCTATCGTATAATTAATGATCCCCTCATGCCGTCCGATCTTTTCGCCTTTCAGGTCGACAATATCGCCTTTTTTTACTTTAACTTTAAAGTTAGTCCGCAAAAACCCTGCGTAGTCCCTATCCGGAACAAAACATATTTCCTGGCTGTCTTTTTTTTCAGCCACGAGGAGTCCGTATTTTTTCGCCAGCTTTCTTACTTTATCTTTTTTAAGTTTCCCCACCGGAAAAAGCGCGTGCTTTAACTGTTCCTGCGTAAGAGAGTACAAAGCGTAGGTCTGATCTTTTTTCGGGTCCAGCCCTTTTTCAAGAATGTATCTGTTAGTTTTTTTATTGTAAGAAACCGAAGCATAATGCCCGGTTGCGATGTAATCCGCTTTCAAGGCAAGCGCTTTTTGAAGGAGAAGCCCGAACTTAATATACGAGTTACACCTCACGCACGGATTCGGTGTTCTCCCTGCAATATATTCTTCACCAAAATCTTTAATCACATATTTATAGAATTCTTTTTTTAGATTGATAGTATAATGCGGAATACCCAGTTTAAAAGCAACTTTCTTTGCGTCAAGCACCGCCGAGGCAGAACAGCAGACCCCGCAAGCATCATCATCCGGGACAAGTTTTAAAGTAACCCCTATTACCTCAAATCCTTTATCTTTTAAAATAGCCGCTGCAACAGAACTGTCAACCCCCCCGCTCATAGCAACGACAACCCTTTTGCCTGCAAAAGTCATTTTTATCCTCAGAGTAATATTTTAGTTCTTACTTTATACTTTATCCCGGCGCTGGGCTCTAGGTGCTAGGTGATAAATATTAACACTTCAAGATTTTACTAAACTTCCAAACATCTAACCATCCAAGCATCCGTTTTATTTCAGCTCTTCCGGCAATTCATGTTCACAACTCTTATCATGATCAGCATCTTCAGCAGGAAGTCCCAGACCTTTCCCTGTAGTTTTTTTTAAATAGTCATCAACAGCTCTTTGCAGCGCCTGTTCGGCCAGCACCGAGCAGTGAAGCTTTATTTTGGGAAGCCCGCCTAAGGCATCTACCACTGCTTGATTGGTAACCTTCAGCGCTTCTTCAATAGTTTTGCCTTTTACAAGCTCTGTAACCATACTGCTGGTCGCAATTGCCGCGCCGCATCCAAAGGTTTTGAACTTTGCATCAGTAATAACATTATCTTTAACCTTAATATATAGTTCCATAATGTCACCGCAGACCGGATTGCCGACATGCCCTATACCGTCCGGATTTTCCATATCTCCGACATTCCTCGGGTTCTTAAAATGTTCCATAACCTTATTGCTGTAGCTTTCCATGGCGCCCCCTTATAAAAAATTGACTAAGTAATTTCTTTTAATGACTAAGTACTACTGACTAATGACTATTTATGGGAGGCGAATTAAAGCCTTCGCCATTATAATAATATTTTAATATTGCGGCGGCATTTTGCCGCATTCATTAAATAGTCACTAGTCATTTGTCATTCAGACTGTGTCGCAATTAAATTACTAACATGATATAATATGGCATATTCACTCCAAAGGAGCAAGCCATGTATCGCACTTCACTCCAAAGGAGCAAGCCATGTATCGCACT
>MFGV01000016.1 GCA_001778375.1 Candidatus Firestonebacteria bacterium RIFOXYD2_FULL_39_29 | reverse complement strand
TGGAGTGAATATGCCATATTATATCATGTTAGTAATTTAATTGCGACACAGTCTGTATTAGTAATTGTTTAGTGCTTAGAATTTAGATCTTAGTAATTGTACTTAAAGGAGGAATAGTGGGTTTAAAACGGAAGCACCTTATTGGTCTGGAAGACGCAACACCTGAAGAAATAGAAACATATCTAAATACTGCTGAGTCCTTTAAATCTATCTTTGACAGGAAGATTAAAAAGGTTCCGGCCCTTCGCGGACGTACTGTTGTAAATCTTTTTTTTGAGAATTCTACACGTACCAGGACTTCTTTTGAACTTGCGGCAAAGAGGTTGAGCGCGGATGTAATTAACTTCTCGGTTTCTACAAGCAGTGTTTCAAAAGGGGAAACCCTTATAGATACTGCCAAGACGATTGAAGCTCTTGAGTCTGATATGATAGTTGTAAGACATTCCTGTTCAGGGGTTCCATTACTTCTCACAAAGACCTTGAAATCAGGGATAGTGAATGCTGGTGACGGGATGCATGAGCATCCTACACAGGGGTTACTTGACCTTTTTACTATAAGAGAAAAAAAGAAAAAAATTAAAGGACTAAAGATTGTGATGGTCGGTGATATTGCGCATAGCCGTGTTGCCAGATCTAATATCTACGGTATGACTAAGATGGGCGCTGACCTTACTCTTGTTGCCCCTCCGACGCTTATTCCAAAGGATATTCAAAAGTTAGGGGTAAAAGTTGACCATGATCTTAGAAAAGCGGTTGAAGGTGCGGATGTTGTTTATATGCTCCGGATTCAGCTTGAAAGGCAAAAAAGAAACCTCTTCCCGTCTATCAGGGAATTTTCTGTTTTGTATGGAATGGATGAAGATAAACTCAAACTTGCGAATAAAGATGCTCTTGTTATGCATCCCGGACCTATGAATCGCGGGGTTGAAATATCATCTGAAGTAGCTGACAGTGAGCAGTCGGTTATATGTGAGCAGGTAACAAACGGAATTGCAGTCAGAATGGCAGTACTATACTTATTAGCAGGAGGTGAGACCAATGAAATTGCTTCTCTCAGCGGGCAAGGTAATTGATCCTGTAAATAAAATTAATGAAGTTCTGGATATCTTAATTGAAGACGGAAAAATAATTAAGGTTGCAAAAGATATTAAAGATAAAACTGCAAAAGTCATGGAATTGAAAGGTTTGATTGTTGTTCCGGGTCTCATAGATATGCATGTGCATCTTCGGGAACCGGGTTTTGAGTATAAAGAAACTATCGAGACAGGTGTAAGGTCGGCGGTAATGGGAGGCTTTACTTCTGTGGCTTGCATGCCAAATACCGAGCCGGTAATGGATAATACTGCGGTTGTCGAACTGGTTATTTCAAAAGGAAAGAAAGAAAACCTGGCGAATGTTTATCCTATTGCGTCCGTCTCGAAACACGCTAAAGGCGAGGAAATCTCTGACATTGGAATGCTGATAAACAGCGGTGCTGTTGCTTTATCCGATGATGCTGCACCTTTAATGAATGCTGAGGTAATGCGCAGGGCTTTTGAATACACCAAACAATTTAATGTTTCGATAATAACTCACTGCGAAGACAAAAATATGACAATGGATGGAGTTATGAATGAAAGTTTTAATTCTACTATCCTTGGAATGCGCGGCATGCCTACAGTAGCAGAAAGCTTGATGGTTTACAGAAATATAGCTATAGCAAATTATATGGGAGCTCTGGTTCATATCGCTCATGTAAGCTGTAAGGAGTCTGTAGAGATTATCAGATGGGCAAAGAAACAGGGGATGAAAGTTACCTGCGAAACAGCTCCGCACTATTTCACTCTTACTGACGATGCAGTTAAAACTTATGATACAAATACGAAGATGAATCCGCCGCTTCGCGGTACCGAAGATGTTAAGGCAATAAAAGCAGGTCTTAAAGACGGTACAATAGACTGTATAGCTTCAGATCATGCTCCTCACGGCAGGATTGACAAAGAATTAGAATATAATTATGCGTCTTTTGGTATAGTCGGACTGGAAACCATGCTTCCGCTTGTACTAACTGAACTTGTAGATAAAAAGATATTAACACTTGAACAAGCTGTTGAAAAGCTTTCAGTTATGCCGGCAAAAGTTTTGGGTTTAAATAAAGGATCGCTTTCTGCAGGTGCTGATGCGGATATTACCGTCCTTGATATTGAGAAGAAATATACGGTTGACATAAACAAGTTTCAAAGCAAGAGCAAAAATTCTCCCTTTAACGGCAGGGCAGTCAAAGGATCAGTTTTTATGACGATTGTTGGCGGCGAAATTAAAATGAAAGAAGGTAAGATATTGTGAAAGCATCAAAGAAAGCTATTCTTGCATTAGAAGATGGTGAGGTGTTTGAAGGAAGGCATTTTGGCTATGAAGGTGAATCCTTCGGAGAAGTAGTTTTCAATACCAGTATGACCGGTTATCAGGAAATACTGACTGATCCTTCATACACCGGGCAGATTGTTACTATGACTTATCCTATGATTGGCAATTATGGGGTAAACAGCAGGGATGTTGAATCTGATAAAGTGCAGGTAAGCGGGTTTGTTGTAAAAGAATACAGCAAAGTATACAGTAACTTCAGAGCGGAAGAAAGCTTGGGTGACTATCTAAAGAGAAATAAAATAATAGGTTTGGAGTGTATAGATACCCGCAAATTGGTCCGGCATATAAGGACTCATGGTTCAAAGAAAGGTGTTCTTTCGACTATTGATTTGGATATTAAACGTCTTGTAAAAAAAGCGAAAGTTTCACCTTCAATTGTAGGCGTTGATCTGGTGAAAAGAGTGACGTGTTCAAAACCTTATAAATGGACAGAGGAACCGTATTTTGTTGATAAAGATTCTGCAAATAGCAAAGTCGATCAGTTAAAACTCTTTGAAGTTGATCATAGAAAGAAAATCTATAATGTAGTTGCGATTGATTGTGGTATAAAATTTAATATTTTAAGAGATCTGGTTTATCATGGTTGTAATGTTACTGTTGTTCCTGCAAAAACCACGGCCGGACAAATAATGGCGTATAATCCGGATGGGGTATTTCTTTCAAACGGACCGGGAGACCCGGAAGCAGTTACTTATGTCGTTGAAACTGTAAAAAATCTTTTGGGCAAACTTCCGATATTCGGTATTTGTCTGGGTCATCAGATGCTTGGACTTGCACTTGGAGGAAAGACATATAAAATGAAATTCGGGCACAGAGGGGGAAATCAGCCGGTAATGCGTCTGGAAAATCAGAAAGTAGAAATCACCTCGCAAAATCATGGTTTTGCTGTAGATATGTCTTCAATTAAAGATAAACAAGTACTTCAGACTCATATAAATTTAAATGATAAGACCAGTGAAGGATTGGAGCATAAAAAGTATAATCTTTTTTCTGTCCAGTATCATCCTGAAGCTTCCCCCGGCCCGCATGATGCAAGTTACCTCTTTGATAAGTTCATAAAGAGTATGAAAATGAATTACTAATTACTAAGCACTAATAACTAAACAAAGAAAAAATATTTAATAACTAAATCTTAAACAAAAGAAAAATGGAAAGGGAATGAAGAAGAAAAACTTTGAACTGAATGAAGAACCGGCTAAGTATTTTAATTTGGAAGACCGAACTTTGAAATATGCAAAAGATACACTTGCTTTTCTAAAAAAGGTTAATAGAAGCATCGAGAACCAGGAGTTCATTAAGCAATTAGCAAGGTCTTCATCCTCTGTGGGCGCAAACTACATTGAGGCGAATAACTATTTAGGCAAAAAAGATTTTGCCCATAGAATAGGAATTTGCAAAAAAGAAGCTAAAGAGAGCGGCTATTGGCTAAAGTTGATAGATATTGATAATAAAAAAGAAGATATACTGGGAATGCATCAATCTCTTTTAAAAGAAACAAACGAATTGGTTCTAATATTTGCAGCTATACTTAGAAAAGTTAAACCTTAGTTATTTTGTTTAGTCATTAAAAATTAGTTATTCAGACTGTGTCGCAATTAGAAAAATATATTTTACTACACAACAGATTGTAGTTGCTCGATTTATCAAGCCTATATATTGTGGCCGTGAAGCTAAAAATTGAATTGCGACACAGTCTGTATTAGTAATTGTTTAGTAATTAGTGCTTAGTGATTAGTTATTGATTTAATTGGGAGGAATCCTTATGAAATGGCTGATACTTCTGACAGCCTTGGTACTTAATGCTGTCGCAAATATACTTATCAAGGCCGGAATGGCCCGTCCGGATGCACAGGGTGGTTTAATTGAATCTCTCAAAGCCAAATGGCTTTCTCTTCCTGTTATTGGAGGTGTCATATGTTTTGGTTTGGCCCTGGCAGCTTACAGTATTACCCTGAAGAAAATGCCTCTTAGTGTTGCCTATCCTATAATGACAACAGGAGGACTATTCATTATTAGCGCTGTTTCTGTAATGTACTTCAAAGAAACAATCACAACAGTCCAAATGATAGGTTTGGCGCTCCTTGTTGGTGGTATTTGGCTTGTGGCCAGATAAATGACGGAAATATGTTAAAATTCTGCATATAAAATCAAAAAATAGTGATCCGGTGTTTTTGACAGTAATATTGTTCATATTAGGCATTGTAATAAAATTGCCGGTTGTTCTGCTTGGTGTCCTTCTAATTGGTTTGATATATTTTCCCTTTTGTAAATAAAAAATACCTATTAACGGAAGTTTCCTGTATGAATCATATTTGTGGCTAATTTTTGCGCTAGCGCTAATATTGTAAGGACAAGATTATACCTCTTGTGGCATTAGATTTTGTTTTATCTGTGATATCTCTTTCCCATCTGTGTCATTAGCCAAAAACCGCTTTTTTTTGCGGATTTTTGGCTGGAGTTTAGCAGCATATTTCGGTATAATAATATATTAAAAAAATATTTAAAAACAGAGGTGAAAATGAATATAGCCGTTATAGGAACAGGTTATGTAGGTTTAGTGACTTCAGCGTGTTTTTCCAAACTTGGACATACAGTTGTTGGTGCTGATAATGACCCGTCTAAGATAGAAAAGCTAAAAAAACTGCAAATGCCTATCTACGAACCGGGACTTGAAGAGCTTATCAAGGAAAACGTCAAACATGGCAGGATTAGTTTTACTTCAAATGTTTCGGAAGCTATTAACAAATCAACAATAATATTTATTTGTGTCGGGACACCTCCTCTTCCTGATGGAGGGGCTGATCTTTCTGCCGTTGAGAAAGTGGCCAGGCTTGTTGCGGAAGAAATGACGGATTATAAACTGGTAATAGATAAAAGCACCGTACCTGTTCATACGGGAGAATGGGTAAAAAAAACAATAGAAACTTATAATAAACACAAAGTAGAGTTTGATGTAGCTTCAAATCCGGAGTTTTTGCGTGAAGGAACGGCAATACATGATTTTATGAATCCGGACAGGATTGTTATAGGCGCAGATTCGGAAAAAGCAAAAAGTTTACTGATGGAGCTTTATAAAGATATAGATGCAATAAAGGTTGTTACGGATATTAATACATCGGAGCTGATAAAACACGCTTCAAACTCCTTCCTTGCAATGAAAATATCATTTGTAAATGCCTTGTCTCGAATTTGTGAAAAAGCTAATGCGGATGTCACAAAGATTGCGGAAGGAATGGGATACGATAAAAGAATCGGAAGAGCATTCTTAAATGCCGGTCCGGGGTTTGGCGGTTTTTGTTTTCCGAAAGATGTCTCGGCGTTCATTCATATCGCGGATAAGCTGGGATATGATTTTCATCTTCTTAAAAGTGTTGAAAAAACAAATGAAGAGCAGAAAAAGTTTATAATAAAAAAAGTTGAAGAAGCTCTTTGGGTCTTAAATGGTAAGGTTTTAGCCGTGCTAGGTCTTGCGTTTAAGCCCAACACGGATGATATTCGATTTTCTCCCGCAATGGATATAGTTACTGAACTGCTAAAAAAGGGTGTGAAAGTCAACGCCTATGATCCCGAAGCTATGGAGAATGCAAAAAAAGTTCTAACAAACATTAAATACAGCTCGGATCCCTATGAAACAATGGTTGACGCAGACGCGCTGTTAATCCTGACCGACTGGGAAGATTTCAAAAATTTAGATCTAATCAAGGTTAAAGGTTTGTTGAAAGCTCCCGTAATTATTGATGCCAGAAACCTCTACGACCCAAAGAAGATGAAGGAAGTCGGTATAACGTACAGATCAGTAGGAAGGCCCGGGTAGAACAAATTTGAAGACCGAATAAGTTCAATTACTAAGATTTAAATTCTAAGCACTAAGAAGAACAATGACTAAGAATAAAGCTCTAAGCACTAAACATAAGGAAGTTTAATAATATAAGTACAAAGATTTCGTTTAGTCATTAAAATTTAGTTAGTAATTGTTTAGAATTTAGTGCTTAGATCTTAGTGATTGATTCATCTGAAGTCTTCGAGTTTGTACTTGATGCCTTTAAAGGAGTATATTTTATGTCTAAAAAAACAGCTCTTATTACCGGTGGTGCCGGTTTTCTTGGTTCCCATTTATGCGAGTACTTTATTAATAAGGGTCACCTTGTCATATGTGTTGATAATCTCTTGACCGGAAGCAAAGATAATATTGCGCATTTGGATAGAAAATATTTAAAATTCATCAAACATGATATAACAAAGCCCCTTAAAATCGCAGGCAAAGTGGATTACGTTCTGCATTTTGCATCACCCGCAAGTCCTGTTGACTATACAAACCATCCGATAAAGACGGCTAAAGTCGGTTCTCTTGGCACTCATAATGCCCTTGGACTTGCAAAAGCAAAGAAAGCACGGTTTATTGTGGCTTCCACCTCCGAAATTTACGGAGATCCTCATGTCCATCCCCAAGTAGAAGAATACTGGGGTAATGTAAATTCCATCGGACCAAGAAGCATGTATGATGAGGCAAAACGTTTTTCGGAAGCTCTAACAATGGCGTATCATCGTGTACATAAAATTGATACAAAAATAGTAAGGATTTTTAATACATACGGAGAACGTATGCAGATTAATGACGGAAGAGTAGTTCCTAATTTTATTTATCAGGCATTAAAAGGTCGGGATATTACAGTTTATGGAGAAGGAAAACAGACTAGAAGTTTTTGTTACGTCTCAGATTTAGTGGATGGGATTTACAAGCTGCTTATGTCAGATTATAATCTACCGGTAAATATCGGGAACCCGACTGAAAATACTATATTGGATTTCGCAAAAACAATAATTAAAATGACCGGTACAAAAAGCAAAATAATCTATAAACCGATTCCTGTGGATGATCCCAAGCAAAGATGTCCCGATATAACAAAAGCAAGAAAGTTGCTTCATTGGGAGCCAAAGGTGGATCTTGAAAAAGGAATTGCAAGAACAATAGCGTACTTTAGGACCAAAATAAAGTAGAAGCAAATTCGAAGTTGGAAATTTGAAAAACGAAGCAATATATAGGCAAAGTATTTTTAAAATATGCAGCATTTGTTCTTTTGAAATTAGTTGAGTATTGTTTTGGAATTTATTGTTTATCTGTTTTGTTTCGAATTTAGAGCTTCGAGTTTGTACTTACAAGGAGGTCTTTACATGAGTAAAACCGCACTAATAACCGGCGTAACCGGTCAGGACGGAAGTTACCTTACAGAGTTGTTGTTGAGTAAGGGCTATGAAGTTCACGGAATAGTTCGAAGAGCCAGTACTATGAACCGGGAGAGAATTGACCATATTCACAGGGATGATCATGCGAAGGGTAACAAGCTATTTATTCATTACGGGGACCTGGCGGATGGAGAACAAATATCGGATATAGTTTATAATGTCAGACCTGATGAAGTATATCATCTTGGAGCTCAGAGCCATGTCAGAGTAAGCTTTGATATTTCAGAATATACGGGTAATGTGACCGGTCTTGGTACCACAAGGATTCTTGAAGCAATAAGGAGAAGTAAAAAGAAAATCAAGTTTTATCAGGCTTCTTCCAGTGAAATGTTCGGCTCGGCAAAACCGCCCCAAAGCGAAAATACACTGTTTGCGCCAAGAAGTCCTTATGCTTGCGCAAAATTATATTCCTATTGGATGGCGAAAAATTACCGTGAAGGTTATAATCTTTTCATCTGTAACGGGATTTTGTTTAACCATGAGAGTCCGAGACGCGGAGAAAACTTTGTTACCAGAAAAGTGACAATGGGAATATCTTCTATACTTGCAGGAAAACAAAAATATTTATATATGGGTAATCTTGACGCGAAAAGAGACTGGGGTTTTACTCCTGAATATGTAGAAGCCATGCATAAAATGCTGCAGCATAAAACTTCCGGAGATTATGTTATCGGCACCGGAGAAACGCATTCTGTAAAAGAATTTATAGAAAAGGCATTTGCATATGCGGGTTTGGATTGGAAAAAGCATGTAAAGACAGATCCCAGGTATTACAGAGCTACAGAAGTTGATGTGTTGCTGGCAGATAATCGAAAAGCGGTTAAAACCTTAAAATGGACGCCAAAAGTAACTTTTCAAGATCTTATAAAGATCATGGTTGATTCAGATATGAGAAAAGCAGGACTTTGTGCAATTGGACAAGGTGATGAGATAATCAGGAAAAAGTTCGCGAAAAAATGGTGGAAGAAAGACTAAAGTAAAAACAAATTCGAAGCACGAAACTCAAAATTCGAAAAATAAGAGAAAGAAAACTCGAAAAGAAGAGAGTAGTAATTTATTAAAATGGTAATGTAGTTGCTCAATTCATTGAGCCGCCTGATGAAATCAGGCAACTACAAATACTTGATTTTTTTGGTTTTTTGTTTGTGGTTTTTTCAAGTTTTCCGCCTATGGCGAGATCTCGCTTTCGACGGACAAGTTTAAGTCTTCGAATTTGTACTTTAAGGAGAAGGTTTTGTCTAAACAGCGTGTTTTGATAACCGGCGTAAGCGGTTTTGTAGGCAGTCATTTGGTTGATTTTCTGCTGAATAAAAAAAATATAGAAATACACGGGGCGGATATTCTTGGCGGAGAAAAAAGTGCCAATATTGAAAGTTCTATAAATAAAATTAAATTTCATGCCTGTGATCTCAGACAAAGTACTCCGGTCAGGAAACTAGTAAAAGAAATAAAACCGGACAGAATATTGCATCTTGCCGGCAGCGCATTTGTCGGGGACTCCTGGTCCAGCCCTCAAAATACTTTTGAAATGAACGTTTTCAGTGAATTAAACATTTTTAATGCACTTGTAGAATTGAGACTTAATCCTTGGATCCAGATTGCCTGTTCAAGTGAGGAGTATGGGTTGGCCGCTAAAAAGGAGCTTCCTATATCGGAAAAGAATGAACTGCGTCCTTTATCTCCGTATGCTGTAAGTAAGATTGCGCAGGATTATCTTGGGTATCAATACTTTAAAAGTTATGGTCTGAAAGTAGTTAGAACCCGTTCTTTTAATCATATAGGTCCCCGCCAAAATGATAAATTTGTGGTTTCTAATTTTGCAAAGCAGATTGCCATGATTGAAAAAGGCAAACAAGAGCCTTTTATTAATGTGGGAAATCTTGATTCTGTACGTGATTTTACCGATGTCAGAGATATCGTAAAAGCATACTGGCTTTGCACTGAGAAAGGAATTCCGGGCGAGGTCTACAATCTATGTTCAGGCAAAGGCTATAAGATATCCGAGATCCTTCGGATCCTTTTAAGTTTTTCGAAAGTAAAAGTTAAAATAAAAATAGATCCCAAAAAAATGCGGTTGTCTGATGTTCCTGTCTGGGTGGGTGATAACAGAAAATTTGTAAAGCAAACGGGCTGGAAATTGGAATATTCATTAAAAAAGACCCTGTCTGATACCCTCGATTACTGGAGAGGAAAGGTTAAATGATAGGAAAAAGTACTCTGAAAGACGGAGGAATTCTTTTTATTGCTTCTATCCTCGGCGGATTTTCTAATTATTTATATAATATAATAATAGGAAGGATGCTTGGTCCTGCAAATTATGCTGAAGTCACATCTTTATTATCTGTCATTGTTATTGCTTCTGTTCCAAGCGGTACAATTCAAACAGTTATTACAAAGTTTGTTGCAAGATATAATGCGCATAATGAACAAAATAAAATACAACAACTTCTAAAGTCGGTATCAAACAAACTCTTAATAGCCGGGATAGTTCTATTCCTGATTTTTATCCTGTTTTCCCGTTTGATTACTGATTTTATGAAAATTGAAAGTATTATTCCTGTGGTTTTACTGGGAATAGTACTTATTCCTTCGGCAGTCTTACCTGTTTATCGCGGTGCATTGCAGGGAATGCAGAAATATCTGGATTTTAGTATTAGCGGTACACTGGAAGTATTTGCAAAACTTATTTTTGGCGTGGTGTTGGTTTATTTTGGTTTTAAAACAAGCGGTGCGGTGTTGGGCTTCTCTCTAGCCGGGATTATTGCCTTACTTTTTACCGGGATCCAATTAAAAGGCGTTTTAAATAAAAATATAAAAGGCCGTGAAGTCCCTGATGAAAAAATATTTCAGGAACTATTCAAGTACAGTAAAAATGTTATTTTAAATATATTATGCTTTACCGTTCTTACAAATAGCACGATGATACTGGTAAAACACTATTTTCTTCCGGAACAAGCCGGTATGTATGCCGGCGCGGAGATTATATCAAAAATAGTTATGTTTCTCACCGGAATTATTCCTATAATGGTATTTCCCAAAGCAGCCGCATTGCATGCAAAAAACATGGATTCAAAAAGATTACTGTTAAAAAGTATATCGGTTGTTTTTGGTGTAGGGGTTCTTTTTGTCCTCGGTTCGTACTTGCTTGGTAACTACATAATAACAGGTTTTTTTGGTGAGAAGTACCTGGAAAGCGCCGGCTTACTTGGCCATTTGTCAATTGTTATGACCATGTATTCACTTTATAATATAATGAGTATTTATCAGCTTTCTATAAACAATTATAAATTTATTTATGGTACAATTATTCTTTCAATAGCCCAAATAGGGTTAATTACAATGTTTCATAATACACTTGAACAGGTAGTAATGATAATGATTATCAGCAGTACCTTGATTGTCGTTTATAACCTTTATTGTTCGTTAAACAAAAAAGGGATAAAGAACTGTTCTTTGTTAAAATTTTAGGCAGAAATCTTGAAAGAATCGTGTAATTTGGCATACTTTTTGAAATCAACAGGATGATTAGAGATCCAGTTAGCA
>MFGV01000015.1 GCA_001778375.1 Candidatus Firestonebacteria bacterium RIFOXYD2_FULL_39_29 | reverse complement strand
TCTTCCATTGGACACCTCCGTCCCTGAGACGGTTCCTATATTAGCACCATCTCTTCTTTGTGTCCACTGCTTTGGGGGAATTGTACCTCGTAATACTTTTTTACAAAACTCTATTATTATATTCTTATCAATCTTTTTGAGATTTTCTAATATTTTTCTCTGGACAGTTTTATCATCAGTTATCAAATCCTGCAGCAGTTTTGCAATTTCTTTTTCAGATACCTTTTTGTCGTTTCTTGTTTCCTGCTGCGCCCATACATCAGAATTGAAATCTATTACAGCAAACAAAAAGAACGGTAACGCTATTAAAAACAATCTCGTTTTCTTCATTCTCACCTCAAGTATATAATTACTTTACAGTTTCAAAGCATTCTTTTTCTTTATTGTATTTTACTTTTGTTTTTGCTAAACCGCCGCCTCTTCCGCGATAATCTACTTCAAATTCCCATTCGCCTGGTCTTTTCTGTTTCTCTCTAAATAAGTAGTCCGCCCAGTCTTTGTCGTCTACTTTATAAAAGATAACGTTGTCCTGCTTTTCGGAATAGCCGATACAGCAGGTATATATCCCCATACAAGCTATTTGATCAAACAAACCGAATTCTAATAATTTTCCATCGCCATTATAGTCCTTAAGCCACATGATAGGCGGATTATCCCATTCCTCTTCCGTAAAGGGTTTTTTACTAATTTTGTACCATGCAGACAAATCAGGATTATGATAATTTTCCCAATTATTACCTTTTATTCTATAAGGTAAATCAAATTTATCCTTTCCCCGTCCATTTATTACGTCTAAAGTGTTTATTATTTTCAGTGTTGTAAGATCCAACAAAGATATCCTTAATGGACCGCTGTAGTGATTCCCTCTGGAATACTCCGGACAAGTATATGCATTTTCTGTCATTAATGGTACTTTTTCAGGGTCAATCATCCAGGCAACAAGAGCTCTTGCCTTTGGGGTTTGAGTAAGAATATTTGTCTCAACAATAAAAGCGCTTTTATTCAACTGTTTTAGTATTTCATTTTCCAGCTCTTTTTTTATTGGCGTAACATTGCCATACTTTTTCCCTTCAGGTATTGATTCTTCACTCTTGCTTTTTATGTCATCCTTTTTCTCTAACACTTGGATACCTGAATCATCGCAAATAATTTTAATAGCTTTTCCAGTTTGTTTATCAAATATCACATGGGGAGCTGTTGATGCTGCATGCGGCCCCTCAAAATACCATGTTTCCGTTATATTTTCTTCGGCATGCATACTCATCGGAGTGGCTTTCATTATGCCTCTAACTTGGCTTCTTGTCATACCAACTTTTAACAACCTGCATCTTTCAACATTTTTCCTACCTTCAACCTCACGAGCTAAATCAGAAGCAAAATATATTACAAATAAAAGGCCAAGCAAAACAACAGATACCAGCACAGCAACAATCTTTAGCTTGCTTATATTTTGCTTCTTCATTTGTTCCCTCTTTTCAGGAAGCATTCCTTTTTCATTTCACGCAATAGTATTTTAAAACTGCTTCCGCCGATGGGCTTTCGCTTGGAAACGTCTAAAAATATCTGTTTTGTTATTATTTTCTTTGAGTTCTCAGTTAAATATATTGAATTTCTCAAGGCTCCTTTCAGTATTGTATCAAAGTCTGTAATAACTTTATCAAAATATTTCCGTCCTCGAGTTTTTGCATCTATAAAATCATGAATACTTACTGCCTTTGGACCGCCAGTAGTTATCCAACAGGGCTTTTTACTTAAATAGTAGTTTAGATTTTCATCTAAGCCATCAATATTCACGCTTTTAGTCGCAATTACACATAAAACCCAGGACGCATTCTTCAAAACAACCTTTAAATTCTTATCATTACAATATTGATAATACAATTTTCTTTTATTCAGCATTCCCAGATACATATTACACTCCTGCGCTGTCTATTTACCTTTTTTGCAGCTCTACCGATTTATTGGGCTGTTTGTCTCACTCTCTCTTACATATTTTTAACTGTCACTTACATAAACTATCAATTTACCGCTCACCATATCAATTAGCACTATAGTATATCGTAAAGGATCACTAGATTTAGACTTTTCATACCAATAATACACTTTTGATAAATCTTTTGGCAGTACATATTTACCTGAAAGATACCAATTCAAATTCTCTATCTTGTCTCCAAGTAAATACTCTTTTTTTGTTTTAGCTTCATCAACTATTTTATTCAACTGCTCTTTTTCTAATTGAATTTCAAGGTAAAGGTATCCATTTGAAATCCACCAAAATTCATCGTGTTTAACGACTTTAACATTGTCCGGAACAGATAACTCACTTATCAAGGCTGCTCTTTCGGTTAAAGTTTTTTCTTTCAACAATATTCTTCCAATAATGCAAAAGATTATTATTGCAGCCACAAAAGACGTGATTATTATCTTTCTTTTCTTTTTCATTTTCCTCGTTCCTTCTCCATAAGAAGGTATATTCTTCTTTATTTCCACGATATTTTAGTCTAATTTTTCACAAATGTGCTGCCATTCCAGGTATACTTGGCTTTTTTTAATATTATTTCTTTTTTATCACCCAGCTGTAAATATTTTATACCTTTATCTTCTAAATCTGTTCTTTCGCTGGAAAAAAGCACTTTTATTTCTCCCGTTTCCATACCCAACAATGTTGCATCGTACTTATTTTCACCCCAGCCCACTGTTTCAATCAATAATAATTTATTCTTTCCTGTTTCTATTATACCCAATTCCTTCTCCATGTGTCGTCCGGGCATAAATTCATTCACTTTAAGGCCGATATTTGTATAGGTTACTCCAAAATTCCTGCCACTTTTTATTAGGATTGCTTCTTCCTTGCCATCTAAGCCAAAATCAAAAGGTTTTATAATACAGAACTCACCTTCTTTAAGCTTTAACTTACGGAGCATATCTGCGGCTTTTAAATTGTGAAACTTCTTTGCATAAAGATAAATCAATTCAACAGTACACTCCTCTTCGGGAGTATTTGTTGACCAGCTCATTGTCTCCGCCATCTTTCTGGCCTTTTCAAATAGTTCTATTTTCTCATCAACTTCCTTACTTTCTTTTGCTTTTTTAATTATTGAGTTCAGATCATTTTTAAATTCGGCTTTTATCTTTATATAAAGTAAATCCTCTGGTTTTAAACTAGGCCGGTACTGTTCAAGCCAGTCACCATGCCACTTGTCAAGACACACAATTATCAAAGCTTTGTCATCTTTATTAAAATCTTTTACAATTTTCCCGTTAAAAGCAGTATTCCATTTATATACACTTTTCTTGCCGCTTATTCTTTGCTCTACTGGACAACTAAAGAGACCTTCTATATCCTGATCTTTATTATGCCAGGGGTTCATTTTTTTATCATAGTATTTAGCCAATTTGCTTTTGAGTTCGTCAATATCCTTGGCCGTCGGGATTTTGCCATCGTGTTCAAGGCTATATTTATATAATAATTCTCCAATAACTTTTAAATTGTCCCTGCACCAATCATTGGCATATCCTCCAACAAAATAATTAAACGGAGAGTAAACTATCACAACAAGGATAATAGCGGGGATGTAGATGAATGTATTAATCTTTAAGGAAAATTTAAATGATTCTTTAAACGTCTTTATGATACGTCTTAATAATAATCCGTCAAATATTGAAATAAGCATACATATTATTACATTTACTATAATAAAAGCGGGGTATTTAATTACAGGTTCATATCCTGTTCCGAAACCTGAAGTTAAAGTTATATAAATTCCTGCATATATTAAAACTGTAGAAATTGTAGTAACTAACATTAATACTGTCGAACTAATTAGACTTTTCCTTAAACTGAGTTTTTGATAATGTTTTAAAAATAACGTTTTTGCAATAAACGAAAGGGCTATGAATAATATTCCGACAAAATAATTACCATCTGCGAAAAGAGGCGTGTTAGCATTTACAATAAGCCCGTGTGCAAATAGTACATTTGAAAAAACCATAACAAATAGAATCCCGAATAGAAATCTTTTCATTTGGCCTCGTTTATTTTCTTATCAACTATATCTTTTAACTTTTTCAAATAATTCTTAAAATCCTTATCCGTCGGGCTTTTCATTAAGCCTTTTCTCATTATATATCTTGCTTTCTTAATATCTCCTAATTTATGATAAGATTCTCCAAGTCTATAGTATGCATCTAAATTCTCCGGTTCAAACTTGAGTACTCTAACATAATCGGGTATTGCCTTTCTGAACTGTCCTGCAGCAAAGTAATTAAATGCTCTATTCCAATAATTACCTATATTTTTAGGTTCGAGCGAGATTACTTTATTACAATCGAGTGTTGCTTTTTTGAATTGCTTTATTCTTGTATAGCATACCCCTCTATTATTGTAAGCATTAATTCTGTCCGTATTTCTTTTGCCGGTTTTTATAAGTTTGCTATAATCCTTTATTGCCTTTTCGTATTGTTTCATTGCCAAGTAAACATTTCCTCTATTGTAATATACTCCTGCGTCTTTTTTGTCAAGTTTCGTGACCTCAGTATAATCTTTTATTGCTTTTTTGAAGTTTCGACCCTTTTCATAAGTAACTCCTCGGCAAAGATAGGCATAAGCATATTTTGAATATATATAAATTGACTTATTTAAGGCCGAAATCGCTTTTCTATGATGTCCTGATTTCCCATAGTTCATCCCAAGATAAGAATACGCCTTGTAATCTTTCGGATTAAATCTGACTGCCTGTTCAAAATCACTAATAGCTTTTTTTGTTTGCCCAATGTCTGAGTAGGCCATCCCTCTCAAAACATATGCATCTTTGTTTTTCAGGCTTATTGCTTTATTAAAGAAAGAAACAGCTTTAGCATAATTCCCCTTCTGGACGTACTCTATACCTCTTATAGCATACAGCGACCCCTTATATTTTTGCCTTTTTTTCATTTTTCCTTCGCTTTTTCAATATTAAACAAAAAACCCACGTCTAAAATGAGTGGGTTCGGATGTGTTTTATTTAGTTCCTATCCTGTTAAATCTGTTTAAATTCTTATTCCTTTCCGGGAATCTTCCCATTCGTCCCCCTACATTCGAATGTATTATATTATATATTGTATAATTAAACAGTAAGAAATACAAGCAGTTTAGGAAAGTTGCAGAAATTCCTCGTGAAGGGAAAAGTGCGTGATTTTTCTTGTAGTTGCTCAATTTATTGAGCGTTTTTAAGGCGCCCGATGAATCTGGCAACTACAAAATCAAGAAAATAACCGTCATGAGGAATTTCATTTCCCAATAAACACGAAATTTGAGAAAAGCACTTATTATGTTGAGTTTTTTTATTTTGGAAGGGGAATGACGAAATTGCTTTTAGTTTTCAGTCTAAGACAGTGCATCTGCAAGTTTTGCGAACTCTTCGATGGATACATCTTCAGGCCTTGAATTTTCATTTATCCCGCACGAGTTAAGAATACTTTTTACTTTTTCTTTTTCGGCTCCAAACCTTACAAGAGCGTTTCTTATATTTTTTCTCCGCTGTTGAAAAGCCGTTTTGACAAGTTTTTCAAAGCTGGCCGGATTTTTAACTGAAGCCCGCATAAACTCCCTTGGTTTAACACTTATCACAGCAGAATCAACCTGCGGGGCGGGATAAAAGGCGGCAGCAGGAATAATTTTTAATATTTCTACTTCTGCATACATGCCTACCATTATTGTTAAAACCCCATAATCTTTGCTTCCCGGTGAGGCTCCTAACCGTTCTGCTACTTCTTTTTGTATCGTAAGTACGGCTATTTCTACTTTTTCCTTATTTTCAAGCAGCTTAAAAATAATAGGAGTTGTAATATAATACGGAACATTTCCTATTACTTTTATCTTTTTAACCGGCAGGGCCTTAAAATCAAATGAGAGTATATCCCCCTCTATTATTTCAACATTTTTATTTGTTTCAAACCTTGATCTCAAAAGTTTTACCAGATCACGGTCTATTTCCACGGCAATAACGGGAGCTCTTACTGCGATTATTCCCGTAAGCTCACCCCTTCCCGGCCCGATCTCAAGGACCGTATCGGATTTTACAATAAAAGCGGAGTTAACAATGAACTCCCGCAGTTTCAAATCAGTTAAAAAATTCTGACCAAAACGCTTACGCGGTCTGTGTTTCCCTGTCGAGACCATATCTTTATTTTTCAATTATTATCTCCACTCTTCGGTTTTTCGAACGCCCTTCCTCAGTTTCATTGGGAGCTATGGGCTTGTCTTTGCCTAAGCCCGCAACCGTAAAACTTCCTTCATGCAAATGCCCGTGTTTGACAAAATAATCAACTACAGCTTCAGCTCTTTTCCTGGAAAGTATCTTGTTATAATCCGCTGAACCGACATAGCAGGTGTGTCCTTCTACTCTTATTTTACTGTCAGGATTTAATGCTATATATTTGACTATCTTATTAAGGAGTTTAAAATACAGGGTTTTCACTTCCGCTTTATTATAATCAAAATTTATAGCCCCCTCGGAAAGCCGGATAGCGACTTCGGTTGCTTTATCATCAACTCCGACATTTTTTTCTTTCTTTATATCCGTAATGGAGAGGTCTTTCGCCATTTTTGTAGTTTCATCAATTGCACCTTTTTTCTCCGTTAATATCTTATTCAGATCTGAACCGATGCTGTCAAGATGTTCCCGGGTACTCACGGTTTCACCGCTTTTCACAGAGAGCTCAGGCAAGGCAGGGATATCCCCCTGCATATCATTTTTTGCCGGCTCATTTACTGTTTTGGCCTCAGCTGTTCCTTCCTGCAGTGTATCCTTTGCCGGAGTTTCAACCTGTAATGTTTTCTTTTCGGCAACTTCTGCAGCAACTTCTTTACGCTTTATCGCTTCCATAATCCTGCCCGCAATTTCTCTCCCTACCAGATCCAGTTTTTCTACCAGTTTATCTATCCTATTAATTGCATCCCTGATATCTTCGCCTTTTGAACCGGTCACTTCCTTTTCATTTTTAAAACCCTTCGACACAAAAGCAGCACCGGAAGAACTCCCTGCATTCCCCCTCCCCTCCATGTTTTTTTCTTTAGTCATTTCGGGAATACTTTCAAAATCCGAAGGACCTTGTAAGCCTATCTGAATAACACTTTCCTCTTCCTCCGCAGTTTTAACCGTCATACCTTTTTCCTCAGGTTTTTTAACCTGAGTTTCCGCTTTTACAGTTCTATTTTCCCGAGCTGCATCTTTTTCCGCTAAGTTTTCTTCTGCCTTTGCAACTCCGGACTTACCGGCGATGACATCAGCCCCTGTTTCCGGCTGAACACCCGGAACTTTATTATCTTCAGGTTCCTTCAGGGAATTTGTACTTTCATCAACTCCGGCAATACCGGCGGGAGATTTCGCCTCTTTTTTCGGAAACATAGCAGTTGTAACCGGGATCCTTTTAGCATCATCAACTGCCGCGGAAGTTCCAGAAGCCGGAGGTAAATTTATTTTATCCGCCGTTTTAATATTTTCTTTGTCTTTTTCAGCCTTTTCAACGGAAGACTTTATACTTTCTTCCAGCGCCACCAAACTATTCCTTTTCCTTGTTATTTCCGACCTTTTTATCTCAACATCCTTAAGCTCTTTTTGAAGTTGACCCAAACTGATAACGGCCTCACTTTTCTTGTCAGACGCCGGTTTTTCTTCAAAAGCACTCTTCTTGGCGGCAGCCTCCCGGTATTGCATGGCAACCTGCTTTTCTATTTCTTTTAATTTTTCAGATAATCCGATAATATTACCAGAACTTTTCAGAACCTCTTCAGGATTCAAATATTTATTACCCTGTTTTTCCCGGCTATTCAAAACGTAAATAACGCTTTTTTCTTCAAGTATTTTCTTTCTAACTTCCTCCAGTTTGTTTAACTGTCCTTCCGAAGTATTCACATATATTTCTTTAAGCTCCTTAACTTCTTCCGGGAAGAGTTCCTTTTCTTTTACAACATTTAAAACGGCCGCTCCGGTCTCCGTTATCTTCTTTCTGACTTCCTCGACCTTTTCTACCAGAAGTTCCGCAGTGTCCGAGGCATCCTGTAATTTTGCTTTTGCGCCCTTGACATCAAGGACTTTTCCGGTTTTTTTCGTCAAAGTACTTTCAGACATATCCTTCGAAAAAATAACCTCCTCAAATTCCGGGTACATCTTTGCAACTTTATTTTTCAGTTTTTCAAGATTTTCCTTTTCTTCCTTAATGTCTTTAACTACCGCTTGCACCTGCGTAATCCTTGATTTTGCTTCCTTTAGAAGCTCTTTGGCGTCGGAAACAATCTCTTTCGACTCCGACCGGCTTTTAATATTCATAAGCTCAGCAATCATTTTGGTAACTTCTCTTTCTTTATCAGCAAGTTTCTCGAAATGCTCCGCCAGATTCCCGGCAGATTTCTTTCTTTCATTCTTATTTGCATTTTCCTTATCCGGAGACAAGAGCATCTCCCGGTCCAAAGACAGCTCATCACGGATACTATCAATATCTTTCCGGTCATTTAAAAGTTTACCGTTAATCTCTTTCATTTCTTTTTTCATTTCTTCAATCTTTTTCTTTTTATCTTTTAGTCTTAAAGAAATATCATCAATATTTTCCTTCTCCTTTACGACCCGCCGTTCCTCCATATCCCCGATAATCACATCCGCAATAATAGACACTTCTGCTTCTCCTGTAACCTCTCTTAGCCTTTGTATATTCTCGGAGCCGGTAGTAACTTTTGATATATTTTCGGAAGCAGAAGCTGAGGCTATTATTGAACTATTTTTTTCTTCTATATCGGAGGTGCTCACAGCTCTGACGCCAAATCTGTAACTGATTCCGCTCTTTAAGGGCGGGGTCACAAAAAGATTTGTCTTGTGATCAACGGTAGCAATCGGAATATTATAATCAATAGCCCCGCCGCCGTTATCCGTATATATATTGTAAACACCGACATCGGAAGATGTAGAAAGTGTCCAGGTAAGTCTAATCTTACTGTCTTCCATAGATGAAGCAAGAAGTTCCGTAGGAGATGAAGGCGGTTTAGTCGACCTGAAAGCAGGTAATGCCACTCCCGGCATGGATTGCTGACAAAAAATAAATACAGCTAAAAGCATCAATATCAGCGTTTTAGAAAATATTTTAACCATTTTTTCCGGCATATTTAGATTATATTCCTAAAATTCTGCCCTGTCAACAATTACCAGGAACCCGAAATCCGAAGTAGAAAGTATACCATTATTGGCATTAAGAATATTGATATTTTAGTAGGATTTCGGGTTCGATTCCGCTGATTACAAAGCTTTTGGATTCCACTGATTAAAAAACAACCATATACGCTTTTCTTTACTTTAACTTGAATATTCCTACTTCTTTTTTAGGGAGAAATACCATGCCTGCGATTTCTTCTTATGCGTAATGATTTTTATACTTACATCTTCAGGGCTGATGGCACAGATAAACGAAACGAGATATCACAGATAGAGCAGTATATGAAAACATCTTCCCCGTCGTATTTCTCATTTATATTTTTAATTTTACAAGCAGGATAACGGCAAAAACAGGCAGTATAGATATTATTTTAAAGGCATAGCTTATTGAGCCGCCGTAGTCGGAAAGTAAACCGGTTATAAAAATCAGAACACTTGCAAGGCCCCAGGTAAGTCCGATTATAGAAGCCGCAGCAACTCCTTTATTCTTTGGAAGAAAGACATATGATTGGCTGACAAGCATGGGAAATGAAGAAAGCTGGCATGCCCCGGCAAAGGGAATAAATAAAAGAAAATAAGGCGCGGGAAAAAAAAGCATCAAATATAAAAAAAGTACAGAAAATAACTGGGTTAAGATAATTATAAGCTTTGCATTGTATTTTACAAAATACCTGCCAACTACTATCCCTCCAAGGGATCCCGGAAGGATATAACACATAAAAGACAGACCGGCAACAGTAATATCCATCCCTCTTTGTTTAAGATAAGCAGGCAGGTACATACCGACCGCAGAGGATAGAGATACAATTATAGTGACTATGGAAAAAAGAAGCAGGAATTGCCGGAAATTGTTAACTTCTTTAATATCGCCCGCGGTCGCGAAGTGCACCACCTTTTTTTTCTGCTCCGCCAGTATGTTTTTATTTGTCCATAACACATAGGAAGAAACGAATCCCAGGATCACAGAAAGACCCAGACCCGGCAAACCGAAGAGTTTTATTAAAATTGCCGCAAAAAAACCGCCAACAGCATAGCCGCCCGTGCCTCCGGCAAGAAATATCGACATAGCCAGGCTTCCCTTTTCCTTCTGTGATCTCTTTGCTATGTGCGTAGCCTCGGGATGGAACATTGCAATACCAATTCCGCCTATTATCAGGAATAGAACCATTAAACCATAGGTGGGCATCAAAACGGCGGTACCTACGAACAAAGCAGAAAGCAGAGGTGCCAGAAAAATTAAATATTTGCCAGTTCTATCGTAAATATACCCGAAAAATATCTGTGGAAAATTTGTAGAAAGAGAAAGGATAACTCCTAAAGAACCCGCGAGGGCAACCGAAAAATTGTATTTTTCTATCAGAACGGGAACGGCAAGAGGAATAAAAGCAGCATAAGAATCCGTAACTATATGGGAAAAAGTAATTATTGAAAGCTTGCGTTTATCTAAACTCATTTATGAAGACGTTTCTTTTTCCAAACCTTAACATGTTCTTCCACTTCTAAAAGCTCGGCTTGAATTTTTTTAAGACGGTTCGCCAGTGGATCCGGAAGGTCCGCGTGATTAAAGCTGATATTGGGAACATATTGTCCCTTGATCTTAACCACCCTTCCCGGAACTCCTACCACGGTGGAATGCGGGGGCACATTTTGGAGTACAACTGAGTTCGCCCCGACATAACTTCCATCCCCTATATTAATATTTCCCAATACTTTTGCTCCGGAGCCGACGACTATATTATCGCCAAGAGTAGGATGCCTTTTCCCTTTTTGTTTTCCGGTCCCGCCCAAAGTCACCCCCTGAAAAAGCGTTACATTATCACCAATAATTGTGGTTTCACCGATTACCACGCCCATGCCATGATCAATAAAAAAACCCTTGCCGATCTTTGCCCCCGGGTGTATCTCTATGCCCGTAAGGAATCTGGATATCTGGGAGATAAGCCTCGGGAAAAACGGGATATGAACTCTCCATAGAAAGCCGGCTATCCTGTGAAAAAATATTGAATACAAGCACGGATACAGCACAACATCAAATATGTTGGCCGCCGGATCCTTTTCAAGTATGGCTTTAATATGACTTATCATAGTAGGTATATTCTACTATAAATAGGAGTGTATTTCATCCAAAATCCGTATTGTTAGAAGTTCTTTTTACTACCGCTTTTTCTCTCTTTGTATCTTGACCTTTATAAACAGTTGTTTATTTCCCTTGAGGTCGAAACTTCGGCTTATGCCTCCCCGGTCAAAAGCGTGAGGCAGCATACTTTCCAGTTCGGGATATTTGCCAAAATCTGCTATGCGTTTTTTGCAATTTTTCAGAGCCTCTCTGCATTTTCTTTTAGTAAGGTGGGGAATTCCGTGACCGGGAAGCATTATATCAGGATCAAGTTTTTCAAGAAATTTTACACTTTTCAGCAACTTCTTTTTATCCGAGCCCCATTTTGTATTATACCAGCCCACTACACCTTTCCCGTTTTCCCCTTGATCTCCAATAGCAGTATCTCCGGAAAATAAGACTTTTTTTTCGTTAATTTCCGTTTCCAGACAAAGGGAATCAGGAGTGTGTCCGGGAGTATTATATACTTTTAAGGATATATCCCCGACTTTGATCGTATCACCGGATTTGACATACATATCCGGCTTAAGAAAGAAAAAACTCCCCCGACCGGAATAAACTTTAGCCTTTAATATTTTTTTTAATAACCAGGTATTGGCCGTATGATCCAGATGATCATGCGTAATTATCAGTTTTTTTATTTTTTTAAAATCCAACCCGGCAGCCAGAATATTCCTTTTAAGTTTTACAATATTCAAAGCTTCACCGTTATCAACAAGGGCCAGCTCGCCCCCTCCGTCAATAAGATATATATTGCAGTCAAATTTTGCCGTCATAGGGGAAAGCCCGCCCCAGATACCGCGGCCGACGAGGTAGATTTTATCGCAGATCTTCAGATAGTTCATTTACTCCTTTTAAGTCTTAACTGAACCTATTATTTCAGATTGATAGATTCTTCACAATAATACGGTAAATCCGTCTAAAAGTCCATAATGACTTACACAAATGTATTATTATCTTTTTTTATTAATCTTTCACTTTTACGGACTTTTATAGACTTTTACAGACCTTTATGGACGTTTGCTCTACCGCTCAGCTATTAGCAGTTGACTAAAACCCCTGCTTTGCTATAGAATACTTACATCTTAACTCTTGGAGGAGATATGGCTGACAATAAGATATTTCTAAGTGAAAAGGATATACCGCAGAAGTGGTACAACGTGCAGGCAGATATGAAGAACAAACTTCTGCCGCCACTTAAACCGGACGGAAAACCCGCAGGACCTGAGGATTTTGCCCCAGTATTTCCCATGGAAATAATTAAGCAGGAAATGAGCCAGGAAAGATGGATAGAGATCCCTGATGAAGTAAGAGAGGCTTTTAAAGTATGGCGCCCTTCTCCTTTGCAAAGAGCCGTCAATCTTGAGAAAGCACTTAAAACCCCTGCCAGGATTTATTTTAAAAATGAGAGTGTTTCCCCTGCAGGTTCACACAAGTTAAATACTGCTCTGCCTCAAGCCTACTATAATATGAAGCAAGGTATAAAAAGATTAGTTACAGAGACCGGCGCAGGTCAGTGGGGCAGCGCCATCGCCTTTGCCTCCCAGAAATTTGGTCTGGAATGCGTCGTTTACATGGTTAAGATCTCTTATGAACAGAAACCGTACAGAAGAATACTGATGCAAACCTGGGGAGCGACTATATATGCATCCCCAACCAACCGTACCAATGCCGGAAGAAATGTACTGGCCAAAGACCCGAAATCTCTGGGTTCTCTCGGAATAGCTATTTCTGAAGCAGTTGAAGAAGCAGTCACCGGTAAAGACTCCAGATATTGCCTGGGCAGCGTGCTTAATCACGTTTGCATGCACCAATCTATAATCGGACTGGAAACAGAAATGCAGTTGAAGATTGCAGGAGAAAAGAAACCGGACATCGTCATAGGCTGCGTAGGCGGCGGCAGTAATTTTGCAGGAATTGCCTTCCCTTTTCTTCCCAGAAAAATGAAAGGCGAGGACATTACCCTTCTCGGGGTCGAACCATCAGCCTGTCCTACGCTTACAAGAGGGCCTTACAGGTATGATTTCGGCGACGAAGCAAAATCAATGCCTTTAGTAAAAATGTACACGCTGGGCCATAGTTTCGTACCGTCAGGCATTCACGCAGGAGGATTGCGTTATCACGGTGATTCCCCCCTGCTCAGCCAGTTCGTTAACGAGGGACTTATCCAGGCAGTAGCCTACCCTCAAACTCCGGTCTTTGATTCCGCGGTACTTTTTGCCAGAACCGAAGGAATACTTCCGGCTCCGGAAAGCGCGCACGCCATTAAAGCCGCAATAGATGAAGCAATTAAATGCAGGGAAACCAAAAAAGAAAAATGTATAGTCTTCTGTCTATCCGGTCACGGCCATTTCGATCTGGGCGCTTATGAAGCTTATCTTTCAGGAAAACTGAATGATGTAGAGCTCGAAGAGTGCAAGATAAAAGAAGCACTGAAGGACGTTCCGGTAATAGATTTCAAAGGATAAGTAAAAAGGCCTCCGGAAACGGAGGCCTTTTTAAGTTTATAAGGTCCATAAGGTTTGTAAGGTTTATAAAGTCTTTTTCAAATGTGATATTATTTTATTTTAACAACTCCTATATGTAAATCTTTCTTCACTTTACCCACTTTTTTCACTGTACTTGCTTTCCTTGCTTGTTTTCACTTCCGACAGTACCATTCCCGCAACCATAACCAGTCCCCCCAGCATCGCAATTGGTACAACTTTCTCTCCGCCTAAAGTCCAGGCGAAAACGGCGGCGAATACAGGTTCTGTAGTTATTATGAGTGCTGCTCTTACGGTTGAGAGAAATTTCTGGGTATTAAGTTGAATTAGAAATGATCCCACTGTGGGAAATAATATTATATATCCGAGTCTGACAATATTCCCGTTACTCCCGAGATTAAAGGGAAGTCCGAAACACAAGGACACTATAAATGCGACGACAGAAGTAACGAATAACTGATGAAAACATAATACCAAAAGGTCAATCCCTTCTTCCTTTGTAACTTCAGAGATATAAACAATATGTAAACCGGAAGCTATGGCGGTAATAATAGTAAGGATATCCCCGTTATTAAGACGGCTTAAGCCTCCTGTAAGCATCCATAAGCCGGAAATATTTACAACCACCGCAATTATCTTAATAAAGGAGAATTTTCTTTTATAAAACAGATAAGAAAATACAGGAATAAATACTATGAACATTCCGGTTATAAATCCGGAATTGGAGGCCGTGGTGTATTTTAAACCGGCCGTTTGCGAGATCATTACAATTGATAAAATGGAGCCAAGAATAAGTCCGGCTTTTAAATTCTTTAAGAGGTTCTTCTTAAAATACAAAGCAATAATTGCCAGCAAGAGCGCTGCGGCGCCCATCCTTACGGCTACAAAAGGAAGCGGGCTGATAAAAGCCATCGCATCTTTCATCTGGTAAAATGAGGCACCCCACATCAAAGAAGAAAGGAGCAGCCCGAGAGTCGCAAGCAATGTTATTCTCGAACTCTTCATGACAAGACCTCCGTATTTTTCTTAAAACTGATTTCCGAGATAAATATTCCCAGAATGATAAGAACCCCTCCGGCTCCCGCTATAATATTAAACTTTTCCCCGCCGTAACTCCACGCAAAAAGCGCGGAAAATACTGGTTCTAATGCAATTATAAGCGCGGCCTTCACCGCAGTCATGTATTTCTGAGTAACTACCTGCCCGACCGTCGTAAAGGCATTTCCGATGAGGGCAATTAATATTAAAAATATTATATTATTTGCGCTGCCTATGTTAAAACTATACCCGTTAAAAAGAATAATGAAAAAAACAAGCAACGCTCCGGCAGCAAACTGATAAAATGTCAGCCCGAATGGTTCCATGCCTTTTTCTTTGGACATTTTTGAAACAAAAATTATATGAAGCGCTCCGGCAGCAGCGGCAATTATTATAAATACAGCCCCTTTACTGACAGTGAAAAAACCGCCGGTTAAGAGCCAAAGACCGGCAAAACTAACGCTGACCGCCCACAATTTTTTCTTTGTAAATTTTTCTTTAAACAGCAGCCGGGAAAAAATAGGAACAAAGATCACAAAAGCCCCGACTAAAAAGCCCGCATTTGAAGCAAGAGTGGTTTTAAGACCTACGGTAAGGAATGCAAAATGGCAGGCCAGAAGGATCCCAAGAACTGTACCGTTCTTGGCAGTTTGAAAAGGGATTTTACCCTTTCTCCTGGCAATCACTCCGAGTACGGCAGCGCTCACAGCCATGCGGAAACAAACATTTGCAAGAGGTTCTGAATCTAACAGCGACCATTTTACAACACTGTAAGAAACACCCCAGATAAGAGCAATGAGTACAAGGCTAAAATCAGCGGACTTGCTGCTCTTAATTTCGCCATCCGTGACTATTTTAGAATCAGAGGTTTCTATTCAAACCCCATTTTCTTTAAATTATTAAAACTTGTAGTCACGCATTCAAATGGATCTATGCCGTTGCAGTTATCCTGTTCAACAAAGTAATTTTTAGTTCCCGCTTCTTTTAACGCGCCGAAAATTCTTTTCCAGTTTAAATTGCCTTCACCCACCGGGAGCATCATGTGTGTTTTATTCCCTACCGCACCCATATCCTTCAAGTGTACTACAGAAGTCCGATCTTTAAATCTTAAAATCCATTCTGCAGGATCACCTCCGCCGGATTGTATCCAATAAGTATCAAATTCTGTTCGAAGATACCCGGGATCGCTTTCACTGTAAATAATATCAAGACCCAGTCTGCCGTTAAATTTCTCAAATTCAAAATCATGATTGTGATACGCAAGTGAAATTCCATTTTGCAGCAATTTTTCTCCGGCTTTCGTCAGTTCTTTAGCTACTTTTTTATAACTCTCTTCATTGTTCCTCACTTCAAGATCAAGCCAGGGACAGACCAAAGTCTCATATCCCATAATCTTACATTCTTCAATCGCCTTATCTGTTTCGTTGATAATTCTCCCATAATTCATATGTCCGGAATTTGAAAGAAGCCCGGCCTCATTTATCATTTTTTTAAGTTCTGCGGGTTCTATAGGTCCAATTCCCGAAAACACCTCTACACCCTTGTACCCGATTTCCTTGACTCTTTTCAAGGAAACCGAAATATCTTCCGGAGTCTTAAGAAAATTGCGAAGTGTATAAAGCTGTAATCCTATCATTATTATTCTCCTTTTTAAAATAGATTCCACCTCCGCCAGTTATATTAGGCGGATCCCTCGTCGAGATTACAAAACTTCCGGATTCTCCGTCTTTAGCCCGCCTATTGGCGAGGTCTCGCACAGCATTGTAGCGGACGAGATCTCACTGTAGGTGGACACTAATACAGGCAATTTTTCCAGCTTAATTCAAATTGTCCGGAAACCTTATAACCAACTTAACGTAGTATATCAAAAACAACGACAAATATCAAAAGAACTTCTTTTTCAAATCAAATCGTTTATCTGTGTCATCTTTTTTTTATCGGAGTCATCAGTCCCGAAATCAGCTTCAAACTTCGGGACCAAAAATGCTTTGACTTTTTCCCAGTTTTCCTATAAAATACTAATGTTTAAATCATACCCAAACAGCAGCAAAAGGAGCATTTTAAATGAACCAGGCAACTTTGGTACTTGTAAAACCGGACGGTCTAACAAAGTCCTTAACCGGGAACATCCTTACCCGTCTCTCCGAAACAAAACTTGAGATAGTTGCCGCTAAAATGGCCAGGGTCAGCAGGGAACTGGCGGCAGACCATTACAGACACCTGAAAGACAAACCCTTTTTTGATGATGTGGTAAAATATCTTCAGGGAGAGTTCCATGACAGGCGAAAAGTCATGGCTATGGTTTATTGGGGTAACGATGCAATTAAAAAAGTAAGAGATATAGCGGGGGCAACCAATCCGGAAGAAGCCGATCCCGTCTCCATCCGGGGTTCTTACGGTAGAATTACTACGCATGGTGTTTTTGAGAATGTAATTCATGCTTCCAGCGATGAAAAAGACGCAGAAAGAGAGATTAAACTCTGGTTCAAACCTGAAGATATAATAGTAGATCTTTATCCGACAAAAGAAGAAGTAATAAAAGACCTGAAAACAAAAAGCTGGGCTTAAAACCCTGCTCCAAATCAAAAAACAAATTTCTTAACAGGAGGAACGAAAATGCCTTTAGTATCAAGTAAAGAATGGATGTTGAAAGCACAAAAAGAAAAGTTCGGAATCGGCGCCTTTAACGCAAACAACATGGAGTTTGTTGAAGCGATAATTGAGGTTGCGGAAGAAGAGAAATCCCCGGTAATTATTCAAGTAAGCCAGGGAGCTATAAAATACGCAGGCCTTGAAATGGCGACAGAAATGGTAAAAGCAGCAGCTGCTCTTGCCTCAGTACCGGTAGTACTTCATCTTGACCACGGTACAGATTATCTTCAGAACGTAAGATGCTTAAGAGCAGGATTCACTTCTTTGATGTTTGACGGTTCAGCCCTTAGCTTTGAAGACAATGTTAAAATGACTGCGAAGATAACTGAAATGTCCCATGCCTGCAATATACCGGTGGAAGCAGAACTCGGGAAAGTGCTTCAGATAGGCGATAACAACTCTGCAGAAACAATAGAGAAAGCAATGACCCAATCTGAAGAAGCGGTAAAATTCGTAGCAGCAACAAAAATCGACTCTCTCGCAGTCGCTATCGGTTCCGTCCACGCAATGAAAGACAGAACTGCAAAGCTTGACATCCCGAGATTGAAAAAGATTCGTTCCGTAATTGATATACCTTTAGTTCTTCATGGATCTTCCGGTGTAGATCCGGAGTCCATCAAGGAAGGTATAGCAAACGGACTCTGCAAGATCAACGTAGCCACCCAGCTCTCCGTATCCTTTGTAAAAGCAATAGGCGAAGCATACAACAAGAACCCGAATGAAAAAGACATGAGAAAGATCCTTCTCCCCGGCAAAAATGCCGTAAAAGACAGAGTAAGGGAATACATGGGCTACTTCGGCTGCAAAGGTAAAGGAATAATTACCGGAGCAAAGTCAGGAATACAGTCGTCAGAGATAAAGCATCACGAGTAAGCGAAGCTTATTCGTTAGTTTGTAAGGTTCATAAGGTTTGTAAAGTTTATAAAGTAAAAGCAAAGGGCGGGATAATCTCCCGCCCTTTTTATTTTGTCATACCGGACTGAGATCCGGTATCCAGTGTCTTTAAAACAACAAAATAACTTCATAACAAAAAAGACTCTGGATCCTGCCCTCCTTAAAGATTGGCGGGTGAAAAGAAACCCAGTTCAGGATGACAGAGATTACTTAATAATATCGTCGAAGAGGTCTCGCCAGTATGGGTTTTTTATTTCAATCAGGTCCTTTTTCCACTTTCTATGCCAATTCTTCAGTTGTTTTTCTCTGATTATTGCAGCTTCGACACTGTCCGTTTCTTCATAATATACTAAATCTTTCACTTTATAATCCTTAGTGAATCCTTTTACAAAGCCTTTTTTATGTTCATCCACTCTTCGAATTAAATCATTAGTAATCCCAATGTAGATAGTGCCATTTCTATGACTAGCCATGATGTATACAAAGAATGTATATTCCCGCATTAGATTTCCCCTTAAGTACCAAGAACACCGACACTGGATTCTGAATCCAGTTCAGAATGACAAGAAAAATATTTCAGGCTGATAATATTTTCAACCCTTAAACTTTTATATTGTACGAAATTAGTATTTCCCGTACTTATTGGCCATTTTTAGGTAATGTATCAGGTTTTCTGCGGTTTTTTCGGGGATCGGGGATTCGTATGGCGAGGCGCAGGGAGAAATTATAAATCCTCCCCCCTCTTTTGCGGCGTCCATGCAATCTTTTACCAGTTTTTCAACCTGAGCCAGAGATGCCCGCGCTAAATCATCATACTGGATATTGCCTATCATACAAATCTTCTTGCCAATCTTCTTTTTTGCATCAGCCAAGATAATATCTCCGCTTGGAGGCGGCTCTAAAACATTCAAACCGGAAGGTCCTATCTTTAGAAAACTGTCCAAAAATTTATTTACTTTACCGTGACTGTGAATTATCGTATATTTACCTGCTTTGTTTATCTTTTGTATTATCTCAGTATCATAATCCACTACAAAATCGTTAAAATCCAGAGGAGACATTAAGGGAGGCAACACATATTCCGGCCCGTTAAAATAATAAACAGGTCCCACGTCATTTTTGATCAGATAATCGATTTCATCAAGTATCCGTTTTTTAAATTCATCAAGCATTTTTATTATTAAATCCCTGTTCTCAATTGAGAAGGTGCAAAACATCTCGGGTTTAAACAGATCTCCTACTATACATATAGGATCCGGCAAAGTAACTTGAGCAACCGCCTTATCCTTTAACTCTTTTTTTGTTTTAAAAAACTCATTAAGATCCGGTCTGCAGGGAACATAAGGGATAGACAATACTTTTTCCGCATCTTCAAGCGATTCTATCCAGTGTTTTTCAGTTCCCCCTCCAAATTTATCCTGAATGATCCGGCAAAGCTCTCCTTTAGGTGCATTTATCGACTGCTTGATTTTACCCGAGCCGATATCTTCTGTTTTATAATCTTTAACAACAGCAGTATTAAAATGTCCAAACGGAAAATGCCAGTCATAAACAACATCGGAATACTCTTTTACCGCATCCATCAATTTGGTATAACTTTTATCCTCTGTCGCCCAATTTTTTGTATAAGGATTCAAGAAAAGTGTTACAGGAACTCTATCCGGCTGTTTGCATTTTAAAGCAGTTAAAAAACGCTCTTCTGTATTCATTCTTCCTCCAAAATCCCAAAATTTCGATGTGACAACAATATCCTATCATCTTTATTTGAATAATGCAAATACTTGATATTTGACAATCATGTTCTAAAAATATGTTGGCATTCGGTCATGCATAGTTTCTTTTGAAACCTTATCATTATACTGCCCCAAACATCTACAATCTTTTTGTCTATAGCTCCCAAAAAGCGCTTTATTCCCTGCTTTACAGCCGCCACCACAGAGTTTTTTATAGCTGCAAGGGATACAAGCATCAGGAAGTTTTGTAAACTCGGTAAAAGATTTTGATTTGTTTCTCTTTGCAAACACATCCCAGAAGTTTTCTTTGTACACATTTCCCATTACAATATCGTTTATAAACGGACATGGTGTCATATCTCCGTTCACTTTAACCGAAACGGAGTAGTAGCCTCCAAGGCATTCAGTCCCGCAGAAGGTTATTACTTTTTCAATATATTTGCCATGACTCGGGCTGTCTTCGTACAGCACTTTATGCTTAACCAATGCCCATTTTTCTTTATCTACGGAGAGCTTGTCGTTTATCATCTGCGGTATATATTGAAAGAAAACGGGCTTTATTTTAAGTTTTTCTACTGCAAAATCACGGATCTTTTCATACTCTCCTATATTTTTATTATGAAGCACAACAAAGGCGAAAGTTTCTATTTCCGCTGCTTTAAAGTTTTTAATCCCCGCTAAAGTTTTATCAAAGAAACCGGGGTTTCGAGTAAACGCATCATGTGTTTTTTTATCAGAAGAGGAGAGATTCACCATAATCTTATCAACTCCCGCCATTTTCAGTTCTTCGGCCAGCATTTTATCTGCCACAGTGCCATTTGTGTATATTATGACTTCTTTGAATCCTGCAGTTTTTTTCGCATAGGCGACAATACTTACAATATTTTTATGGAGTAACGGCTCTCCCCCCATGATGTCAAGCCGCATACGCATGCCCTTTACCTGATCCAGCAGTTTTTTTATCTTCTCAAAAGGGACTTCAATATCTTCTTTACTTGAATAGCACATCTTACAATTAATATTGCATTCGGTATTGATATCAAGCTTAATGACATAGGGGACAGGGCCTACAAAGGTTTGAGCGAAGATTCTAATAGTACTTTGGAGCAAAGAACCCGGCTTGGCCTTGCCAATGGTATGCAGAAATATATCCTTACTTTTTATAAACAACCGGGCTTTAATTTTTAGAAACCCTCCTGACATGCTCACTCTTTTACTCCCACATAATATAGATACCTGAATGTAATTTTAAGACCGCCGCATTTATCCGCTTCCTTTGAAATTAGGGAAAATATCTTCTCCCTTTGTTTTTCCTTTAACGCACCTCTGAAACCAGAGGACGGGCCGCCGTTTTTCATCCAGTCAACCAGAGCATCCCCACAGAGAAAGGTATACTCAGCAAATTCTTCATTTAAAACTTTAGTTTTAAGGCCAACTTTTTCCGCACTCTTCTTGAACCAAACCGCACTTTTAGGAACAACAAGCGGCGGAATATTTTTCAGACAAAATACGTTTCTTAAAACTATCGGGGTAACCAGCTTTTGAAGCTCGGAAAGGGTATCTGCAGTATTAACAAGAACAGCTATGCTTCCACCTTTTTTTAGAGTTCGAAAAGCCTCCTTTAAGATTACTTTTGGATCTGAATACTCCAAAGACCAGCAAGAAGCAATAAGATCAAAGCTATCAGCAGGCGTTGCCTTTAAAACCTCTGCCATATCCCCTTTTACAAAGTTAACCCTCGTCAAATAGTTTGCGCACCTCTTTTTAGCAAGAAGCAGCATGTTGTCAGAGACATCACACGCTGTCAGAACCACTCTATTTTCCTTAAACCGGTTAAGAAAAAGTTCCGTAACCTGCCCCGTCCCGCACCCAAGCTCTAATATTTTTGCATTAGAAGGTAATTCCAAGTTTTTAATTTTTTCTTCGCTAATCTTAGCAAGAAGCGGTCTTGTTGCGACTGAATCATATGTCTTCGCACAATCATCAAAGTCATCTTTATAAATATCTTTCCCGGAAAAAGCACCGGATATAAAAGACATTATACTTCTTAGTATTTTAAGCATTTTCCTTTGGTTTTTCCTCTTGCTCTACCTGTTTTGACTCTTCTTCTGATTCCATCCTGACTCCATAAAGGATACTTCCCAAAATAATTCCTAGAATTAAACCGGAAATAGCTCCAACAAGCGGACCTGCCCAAAGGAATATACCTAACATAGAGTTATTGCCTTTCAGAGGGTACAGGAGATTAGGAATATGAACAAGAAATCCAGAGATTGCCCCATAGATCCCGCCAAGATTTGTGGCTTTTGTTATCCGCTCTTTCCAAATTCTTTTAGTTTTATAATAACCATCCAAAAACAGATATCCCGCTATTACTCCGGTAACAACGCCGGTTATTGATCCTGCGACACCTCCTGCTTGGCCAAAAAAAGCACCATTCAATCCAGTACAGGCACATACAAAAAGAACTGCAAAAAAATGATATACGTTTTTAATTTTCATGTTTTTCTCCCTAAGCCGCCGGATTAGATTTAACTTCTTTCTCCATTCTGACTCTAAAAAGAAGACGGCCAAAAATATTTCCAAGAATTGATCCGGTAATCCAACCAATAAATATCCCAGCCATTATAAACATTCCGAGTAATGAGCTGTGAACTAAATCATTTGGTACAAAGAAACTTGGGACATAGACAAGAAAACCTGATATTGCCCCGTAGATTCCACCAAGTTTGGTTGCTTTTGCCAGTCTAACTTTCCAAATTCTATTAGTTTTATAATACCCGTATAAAAATAGATACCCTGCTATCACTCCCGAAATACCACCGGTTATTGCACTTGCATTACCTCCAGCCTGTCCAAAAAACCACCCATTTAAGCCCGTACAGGCACAGACAAAAAGAACCGAAAGAAAATGATATATATTTTTTATCTTCATTTTGCCATTTCCTCCAACATCCAATCTGGTTACCTTAACAAGTTTAGCATACATCAAAGGCATCCTGCCATAATCTAAAGAATTAAGCAAGGTTTTGTTTTTTTCATAATCTTTCAAAGGCAATCCTTTTGAAGGATTCCAATTAGCTTTCTCAGCCACTCCTTTCGAAATGCAATATTCTGAAGGCCTTGGGATGAACTCTCTCATCCTTTTCATAATGTCAGCAAAACTTTCCTTAAGGAGATTTCCCGCAGCAACTTGTACCAGATCACAGGGGGTGACTTCACCTTTTGCGGTAACATGCATATGGTATATTCCTGCACCACATCCGAATATCCCATCAGAAGTAGCATGAGCATAGGCCATAACCTTGGGTAGATTTGGATCCTTGTTAACCTCATACTGAAACTCTCTTATTTTCATTCTGTCTTCCTCGGTAAACTTTTCATACTCCCCGGAAAACAACTTTCCACATGGAGACGGCTCCAAAATCCTAAGTTCATGAACTCCTATCTCTCCTGCAAATTTAAGATATTCATTTTTCTTGTCCGAATAGAGCATATCCTTGGAGATAACCATATTTAATGCCGTGTATATACCCGCTTCTACGGAACATTTTACTGCATTAACGGCATTTTCATAAGCTTTATCATTGCTTTTACTTATGTTTTGCTCTTCTTTAATATGACTGTCCAGACTTACGACTAAAGCTTGCAAACCTGCATTTCTAAGTTCAAATGCTTTCTCCTGTGTAAGACCATAGCCAGTGGTAAAAAGAATCGAGTAAGACCTTGCATCAACGGATTTAATCAGTTCGTTTATATCCTCCCTCTCAAGAGGTTCACCCCCTGAAAAGCCGATGCAGGATACGCCCACAGCTTGAAGTATTTTAATTATTTTTTTCGTTTCTTCTGTGCTAAGGTCTTTCTTATCTGTTTTTCCTCCGTTACTGCAATACCAGCAGTCATAGGGGCATCTGTCGGTAACTGCAAAATACGCCGAAAAAGGAATGAACTCGCCTTTTGACATCTGAACAAAGCGTCTTAGCGCAGAGTTGTAGGATTTTGACGGGAGCGGAGAAAAATTCGTGCTGACTATCGTCTTTCCGTTAAGATGGGTGAGTTTCTCATGTCGCATCTGCCTGAACATAAACCAGACAAAACCGACCGGCAGCTTAAAGATATCAATATTTAAAAGCCCTCTTGCCAGATAAAAGTATTTTCTTAGCCCTGTTATATGTTTCATTTAACCGCCATAAGATCTAAGAGTGAAAAGAGCATAATGATAATAATATTAATCTTTACTCCGCGCATAAAAGCTTTATCGCTCCCGATTATTATACCTGCAAGCAGAGAGGTAACCGCAAGAATAATTCCGGAAAGATAAACTGATCCGCACATACCGAGTATATATGGAAGAGTACAAAACGGAATCCCGAGAATTGCAGATACTACGGCTATAGTCCTAACTTTTTTTCTTCCCATTATGTCAACATAGCTTTTGCTGCCTCCTTCTATATCTCCCTTTACATCTCTCACATCCTGCAGGATGGCGTAAGGCACGCACGTTAAAAACAACCAGATAGGATAGAGAAAAAGAGAGTCACGTCTGGGTGAAGCAATACCTCCCTCTGTCAAAGCAAAGGAAAGAGGATACACAGACACCATGAGCGCCGAGGCAAGAAGAGGTTTTAAAAGGAGCATTTTCTTATTGTAGAAGTTATAGACCACCAAAACAACAACATCCATAAGGATTACCAGAAAATAATAGATATTCACGAAAACACTGATTATTAGCCCAATTATAAAAAGCCCGAGGGCAAGCAGCAATGCCGATTTTTTGCTGATAAGCTTATCTACATATACTCTTTCCGGTCTGTTTACCAGGTCATATTTTATATCCAAAACGTCATTCATGACATACCCCGCGCAAATGACAAGAAAAAGTGAGACTATCCCGAGCAGCAGATCCAAAAGAAAATATGTTTCCTTAAAATAACTGACAGACCCCAGCGCAAAAATAGAAATAGTAATAAGCCCCGCCTGCACCGGCATGGATTTGTCCAACCTAAGTTCTTTTAATATAGAAAAGTACCTGATACACCCCTCCGAAACACCTTTAATTATTTTTACTTTAATATTATTATCTCGTAAAAATATTCTGCTTTTTAAAGATCATTAACAAGTTTCCTTCTCTATTCATTAACATTTTTTGTAGTTGTCTCATTTATGAGGCCAAAGCGCTTGATGCTTCTTTGCCCGCCAATCTTTTTGGAGCGAATCAAGCAACTACAAGTTCAGAAATTTAATTGTGTCTCTTACTTGTCCTCAAGAGGCAGACGGAAGGCTGCCATTTCTTTGGTGTTGCGGAGTAAGAGGACACTGCCGGCAATGGCCGGGTGGTTCCAGGTTTTGCCGGTGATGGCGGAGAAACGCGCGAGTTCTTTGAACCCTTTGGGGTCCGCGGGAACCAGTGCCAACTCTCCTTTTTCCGAGAGAACCAAAAGAAGATCCTGATCGGCCAACAGAATTAGCTCGCCGGAATAGCGTCCGTCTTTCCACTTGCGCTCGCCTTTTTCTATATCTATACACGTGAGGCTCGGGATGTCAAAACCGTAGACATAACCTTTGTGAATAATAATGTCGTTTGAGTTGGGTTTTAACTTGGTTGATGTCCATTTCTCTTCAATAGACCATTTACCGGCCGTGTGCTTAAGTGAAATACGCCGCAGTCCTTTTATCTCACCCATATCTATTAAAATGTCAGTATCGTTAATAAGTGCCGGTTGAATGGTCCGGATACCTTCTTTCACTATCTTCCATAATTCCTTTCCATCGTCAACTGCGTAGCCGGCCACGCCTGCTTTATTCATAAATACTATTTGTCTAACACCGTCTAAAGTCAATAAATGTGCTGAGCTGTAACTTTCTCCGGTATCAGAACCATTCCAGCGCGGCTTTCCGGTAGCAATGTCATAAGCAAGGATTCTACTTGAAATCGCTACTACTACAACGCTGTCAACTACCAAAGGCGAACTCGTATAACCCCAGACCGGGATCTTTACGTCGGTATCTTTTGCCGCATCACGCATCCACACAAGATTGCCGGTACGTTCATCAAGCACGTTCAGTAATCCTGTCGCGCCTAAAGTATAAACACGGCCTTTACTTATGGTAGGTGTCGAACGGGGGCCGGCTCCCGCATGTGAATCCCAGAAACGGACTTTATCGCCATGCTTCCATACAGGTTTGCCGGTATTTAAATTATAACAAGTAACCATCTCGTATTCCCCGCGCTGTTCCTGCGTGAAGATGAAAGAACCGTGTACCGCAAAAGATGAGCAGCCCGGACCAATAGGACTGCGCCACATTTCAACCGGAGGATTTTTAGCCCAATCAGTCCCTATCTTTATACCTTTAGCAATGCTGTCTCTGTCTTTTCCACGAAATCCCGGCCATTCGGCTTCTTTTGCTATGTCTGCCTGAGTCAAAGATGTTGTTGTCAGATTATCACCGATTTCTGAAAGCAACTTCTCTTCGTTTGTCTTTGCCCAACGCCAGTTAAGATACTGCCCGTTTTGTACGGTCATTCCATCCGTACGCAGAAGTAACCAGAAACCGGTGGAAAGTAATATGGTAAGTACCATAGTTATACGTCTGAGTTTATTTCCAAGATTACGGCTTGCCGCCGCCCAGATGACAAAAGCAAGGCTTAGTACCGGAAGAGAGAAGAAGATGAACATGAGTCCCATGTTCGCTGTCGAAATAGACGCATCAAGGAACGGAGTTATCCCGACCAGCACCGCAATCATCAAAACAACACCAGCCCAGCGGTCAAATTTTGCCGCCCTGCTGAAGAACGCCCACCAGATAACAACCGCCAACCATAAAACCACCCCGCCCAATATCCCGACAACAAGCGTATCCGGCCAGATAACAGGCGCAACAAATCTAAGCACCCACTGCAACACCACAATAGCAACCCCCGGCCAAAGCCGAAGCGATTTCTTCAGAACAATTTCATTCGATTCCATTATTATTCTCCTTACATTAATTCTCTTCCCCCTTCTTTTTATAGGGGGAAGGTATGGATGGGGGTAATTTATCCTGTCTTTTTGGCCCTTAAGCCTGGTGGATTTCGCAAAGGATTTACGGTCAACTATTCATACCTTTGCTCAACTTCCCTCTGCTTTAATATTCTTTATCCTCTTCTCATCTACTTTCTATTTCGATTGCTCGATTCTCTGCTTTTCCGGGAAGGTACGGTTGGGGGTAATTTATCTTTACCGTCTGGAAATAGAAAACTACCTCCGGCATAGTAACAGCCCCAAAAACCCTTGCTAGTATAATTTTTCCTTTTCCGAACGACCTTAATCTAATTTAAATATTGTTCGTCCGCCAGTTATTATCGGCGGAGCTTAAAACTATCTAAAAGTAACACACCCTTTTAAAAGCAATTATACAGAATTAATGTATTATACAATATTATTTCATAAAAATATTCTAAATTTTATTGGTTTTGGAAGATTCCAATGTGGAACATTTTTATTGCTTATTAAAAGATATTTTTGTATACTATGGAAGCTCAAGGGAGAATTAAAAATGGAAAATAAAGAAGCTTTGTTTAATCCAATCAGGGAAAAAGTTTTCAAAATAAGAAATCAATATGTAATGCTTGACAGTGATTTAGCCGGATTATATGGAGTAGAAACAAAGGTATTAAATCAGGCTGTAAAAAGGAATATTGAAAGATTCGAAGGCGAAGACTTTATGTTTGAATTAACCCAGATAGAATATGATCATTTGCGGTCACAATTTGTGACCGCAAACAGCCTTAATAAATCGAGGGTTTTACCTTATGCTTTTACGGATAATGGACTTTCAATGCTATCTAGCGTACTAAACAGCCCTTTAGCTATCAGAGTAAACAGACAAATTATGAGGTATTTCAACCATATAAGAATACTAGAGTCGAGAAATGATGATTTCAGGAAATACGTTGAAACAAACTTTAAACTTATAGAACAAAAACTCAAAAAAGGTGATACAAACTTCGAAATTATTTTCTCCCTTTTCGACAGCTTTAAAAAACGTTTTGAACTACCCGCAAAGAGCACCATGAAATACGGATTTATAAAAGCCGAAGAAAAGAAAAACAAGTGAATGCATTAACAGAAATTAATTGTGTTGTCACTAATTTCTGGACTCATTTTTTATTTTTTCGGAAGATATTTTATGTTACCGGGGACAGACACCGAGAAAACACGTTGTCAGTCCCCTACACCGGCCAGTAGCCGCCTGTTTTTTTACTGCCGCGTCTTTCTATGAGTTTTTTCTCGATAAGGAATTTTATTTGATGTTCCAGCGTCTTTATCGAACGACCTTTAAGTGAAACACTAAGTGCTTTTGTCTTCATTCCAGGATTACTTTTTATTGCATTGAGAAGTGTTTTTAATCCCTCATTTAATCCGACAATATTGGAGGGTTTCGGCCTGAAAAATACGGTTGATTTTTGTCTGCTTTTTACAAGAAGCAGTAATAAGGCAAGAGAACAGAAATTCTTTATCTTAGATACTTTTAGTTGTCTCATTTCATGAGGCCAACAATGCTTGATAAATCAAGCAACTACAAGTTCTGATATTGTCAGAGTCAATTTTAATTCTCAAATAGTCTGTAACTTTTTGCTTTCACCAAACATCCAACCTTCAAATCCTCCAACCATCTAATTTTTCGTGCTCGAAAAATTCTACGTTCTCTTCCACCATTCTTTCTTGCGAGTAGTCTTTCAGGGCGGTTTGTCTGGCGTTTTTGCCGAAAGTATCGGCTTCGGACGGATTGTCCATTATTTTAAGGAGGCCTTCGGCGAGGGCTTCGGCGTTGTTTTGTTTTACGAGAATGCCGGCGTTGCCTTTGTTCACGAACTCACGGTAAATACCGGAGTCGGGGAGAACTACAGGGATACCGGAAGCCATAGCTTCAAGTACGGCAAAACCGCGGGATTCGGCAAAGCGGCTCGAAACGGAAAAGACGCTTAAATTTTTGAGAAATTCTGCTTTCTCTTTAAGATTTACAGGCCCAATATATTTAAAGTCTTCCAATAATCCTTTTTCTTTAAGGCGGGCTTTACACTTGTAAAAATATTCCTGCTTTTTGCTTCCGAGTATCGCACCGGCAACAGAAAGCGTTGCTTTTTTATTGTATTTTTTCCTGATGAGGATAAAAGCCTCAACCAGAAGGTCAAAACCTTTGGCGTACATTATCTTTGACAGCCATCCGATACGGAACGGCTCTTTTGTCCTTTCAGTCAAAGGGTTATAATAGGCCGAGTTAATCCCGGAAACTATCGGTACAACCTTGCTTTTTTCGACTGCAAGAAAATATGCCATCTCAGCTGCGTATGTGGGTGAAGGTGCAAGGAATTTTGCTACCGAAGAAGCATGCTTACGCATAAGAGCTTTTGCTTCCTCCGAGTAAGGAGCCGGTAGATTCTCTATAAAATCTTCCTCCCCCATCAGCTGGCAATATACAGGGACATTCAATCTTTCTTTTATCATCGGAGCAATGGAAATAAGCATTGAGTTCGTAATAACTACAAGATCCGGCTTTCCTTTTTTTCCCATCGCAGAGACAAGCCGCAAAACCTCCCTTCTCTGGTAACCCTCCGCGCCCTTTAAAACAGATACCGTAAGCGCCCCGAGCTTTTCCGGTTCAACATCCATGGAAAAAGACATCATAAACCTTAAAAATGAAGGAGACTCTAAAAGATTATCCAGTATCCCGGGATTTAAAGTACGGAATACTTTATATTTTTGTTCCAGGTAAGCTGTAATACCGGAAAAGTAAATCTTTTTTTCTTTTTGCGGAAGTTCAAAGTCGACTTTGACGGGTGTATAGAGAGTAAACACCTCAACCTCATGTCCTTTGTTGATCAAGCCCTGGGCAAGAAGCGCATCATGCATGCAAGCACCGCAGATCATCTCGCCGGCACCCGCTACAATCAGGTTTATTTTCATAAGTAAATAAACCTGTCCATAAAAGTCTTTAAAAGTCCGTAATGGTCCATAAAAGTAAGAGCCTCCGTAAAGAGTTAGAACGTTACATGTTATCCGCCCAGGTGGATTTCGCAAAGGGTTTATGGTCTTATATATACACCTTTGCTCAACTCTCTTCCTTTTAAAAATTCGGCGGGCGCTATTTCCGCCTTCATTAAATTGTCATTTGTCATTAGTACTTTGTCATTTCACCGCACTCAAATTCAAATACTGACCCCGTTTCACTACATCTTCGCCAATGCGCCAGTCGGACACTTTGCAACGCATTCCTCCGCTGTTTTTTCCATTACTTTATCTATTTTCTTATCAAACGGGACGTCTATCCTGGTGTTAAAACCTCTGTAAATATAAGTAAAACCGGATATTTCCTTGTTTTTGTTACTTATTTTAACACATATCCCGCACATTATACACTTTCCTGATTCATAAACAATTCCTGTCTTTTTAACATCCTGACTGAATCCCCGTTTTGCACCTTTATAAGCCTCGGTCTTTGCTCCATATTCTATGGAGTATTTTTTTAAGAGGCAGGTTTTTTCTTTTCTGCACGCGCACTTCAAACAACGCTTGGATTCTTCGAAAGTTTCCCCCCGGAGAAACGGAACTCTTTCTTCACCGGGATTTTCCTTTACAATTACGTTATCAACTATACTTCTCAACAACCTTTTTGACTCCGAAGCACCTTTAGAAAGTATTTCCAGCTCTTCCTTTGACACTTTACCCATTTTAACGGAGAAAGGTCTCTTCTCATATTCCAAAGACAATCCCTTTAAATAATTATTAATTGCTGTTGCCGCAAAATGACCGATTGCGGAAGCTCTCACTGCCAGAGTAGTTTTTTCTCCGGCAAAAACCCCTTTGATATTAGTTTCATGCGTAGCACGGTTTATCTTAGGTCCCGCAGGATCCGCTGCCAGACCCTCTTTCTTGAACATATCAAAAACTTCGTTATTCCAGCCTGATGCAAAAAATACGGCGTCAAAACTCTCAAGCAATTCCTTAAGTCTTATATCCCTGCCAATTTCTGTTTTTACTCTGACCGTGATTCCAATTTTCAAAACCTGCGCTATTTCTTTATCCAGAACTTTCTCACTTAACCGTTCTGCTTTCATTCCATACCTCAAGCCGCCGCCAAGTTTCTCGTTTTTTTCGAATATAGTAACATCATGTCCAAATTGCCTCAAAAAATACGCTGCTGTTAACCCGGCCGCGCCCCCTCCGATAACAGCGGTTTTCTTTCCGGTGCTTTTTTCCACAAACGGCAAATATGGAGCTCCGGAAGCAAGATCCAAATCCGCCGCATATCTTTTTAAGTGACATATCGCGACCGCTGAATCCTTCTCCTTCCGCCTGCAAACCTTCTCACAAATCTCCGGACATACCCTTCCTAAAACCGCAGGTAAAGCAACGCTTTTCTTAATAGTGGTTATTGCTGCTTTATTATCCCCCCTGCGCAACTCCTCAATGAATTTTGGGATATTTATATGCGCAGGACATCCTAAATGACATGGGCCCAGACAATCCCCTGTATGATCCGAAAGCAGAAGCTCCAATGCTTTCTTTCTGGCTTCTTTTACTTTATTTGAATCCGTTACAACGACCATACCGTCTTCTGCTTTTGCCGCGCAGGCAGGAATCAGATTTGTTTTGCCTTCTACTTCAACAACGCAAATAAAGCAGGAGGTGAGAGCCCCTGTTTCCTTCAAAAAGCACATTGTGGGTATAGAAATACCGTTCTCTTTTGCGCACTCAAGGAGCGTACTGCCCTCTTTAAATCCGTATGTTTTTCCGTTTATTTTAAGTTGTGACATCTATCGCCTCTGACGGACATATTGCCTTGCAGGAGTCACACTTGATACACTTCTCCTGATCAACTTCATGCTTCTCAAACGGTCTTGCCGTGATCGCATCCGAAGGGCAAGCCTGAGCGCAAAGTGTACAACCGATACATTTATCATTTACGGAATACTTTATAAGTTCTTTACACTTTTTTGCAGGGCATTTCCGCTTTGTATGGGCAATATACTCTTCCTTAAAGTATTTAATTGCGGTCAACACCGGATTTGGAGCTGTTTTCCCGAGCCCGCATAAACTCCCGATCTTAACATCCCTGCCCAGCTCTTCCAGTCTGTCAATATCGGAAACACTTCCCTCACCCTTGCATAACTTTTCCAGAATTTCCAGCATTCTCTTTGTCCCGACTCTACAGAAAGTACATTTACCGCAGGATTGATTTTGAATGAACTCAAGAAAGAACCTTGCAAAGTCGACCATACAGTCCGTATCATCCAAAACTACCAAACCTCCCGAGCCCATGATCGCTCCGGTACTTGTAATTTCTTCAAAATCTATAGGAAGATCTGCCATAACCTCAGGAACACATCCCCCCGAAGGACCGCCTATCTGAACAGCCTTGAATTTTCTGCCTTTTTTGACGCCACCACCTATCCCCTCAACAACTTCACGGATAGTCGTACCCATCGGCACTTCTATAAGTCCGCCCCGCTCCACCTTGCCGGCAAGCGCGAATACTTTTGTCCCGCTGCTCCTTTTTGTCCCTATTCCCGCATAAGCCGTTCCTCCATTTTTAATGATCCAGGGAACTGAGGCATACGTCTCAACATTATTAATATTCGTAGGACGACCGAACAATCCTTTTTCTGCCGGATAGGGCGGTCTGAAGTTAGGCATCCCTCTTTTACCTTCAATGGAGGCTATTAATGCAGTTTCTTCTCCGCAAACAAAGGCGCCTGCGCCACGGAACGTATGAAGCTTCAGGGAAAAACCTGAACCCAGAATGTTCTCACCCAATACTCCCGCCTTCTCGCACTCAGCAAGAGCTTTTTCAATATTTTCTAAGGCCAGAGGATATTCATCTCTTATGTAAAAATAACCTTCGTCTATCCCAATGGCAAAAGCAGCAATTGTAAGACCTTCAATAACTCTATACGGATAAGATTCGAGGAGCATGCGATCCATAAACGCCCCGGGATCACCTTCGTCACCGTTACAAATAATATATTTCTTTCCGCCAAGAGATTTCGACAGTCTGACGGTCTCCCATTTCACACCGGTCGGAAAACCTGCGCCACCCCGCCCGCGAAGCCCTGATATTTTTACTTGCTCGATCACTTCCCCTGGTTTCATATTCTTTACTGCCTTCTCAAGCGCCTTAAATCCGCCCTTAGCTCTATATTCATTTAAGTCAAGCGGATCAACCTCTCCCGAATTTTCAAGAACTATCCTTTTCTGAGGCTGAAGAAAAGCGCATTCCCCTCCTTCCTCTAATTTTATAGAATCAGCCTGCTCCGGCCTGTCATAATAATTAAAAGAAATACGATCCAGTCCCTTTTTGACAGTGTTTACAAGCCTTTTCATTGGGGTCGAAGATGTTAAATGTTTATCACATATTATTTTCACATCGTCAACGTTCACACCGACATAAAATACCGGCTCATTATTTGATCCTGCAATTTCAACAAAGGGGGTGCTATGACACATTCCGACGCAGCCTACTCTCTTTGTTACTGCCTCCAAACTGTTATCGGCAATATATTTATCAAAAGCATCCTTTACATCCTTGCTTCCCCCAGCAACACAGCAGGAGCCGAGCCCAATTTTAATAATAACCTTTCCTTTAACATAACTTTCTTTCGCTTCGGGTTTGTTTTTCTCAGGGTTTTGCGCCTTTCTCCGTAAAAAAAGGTCTATCATCTCCGGGACAAAGCGGCCTGTTACCTTGCCATAGGTTACTCCGTCTATTTTTACAACCGGAGCCAGGGTGCAGCAGCCAAAGCACGCGGCTTTTTCCACGGTAAACATATTATTTACATCTGTATCCTCTCCGTCTTTCAGCTTTAAATAGCGGCGGACAGCGTCAGTAATATACTCCGCGCCTTTTACATGGCAAGCAGTTCCGTGACAAACACTTATAATGTGCTTTCCCACAATCTTATGCCTGAATTGAGTATAAAAAGTCGCCACTCCTGCAAGCTCCGCCTGCGATATCTCCGTTATCTCGCATATCCGAAGAAGCGCTTCTTCAGGCAAATACTTAAAGTGCTTCTGCACCTTCTGAAGGATCGGCAATAATTTGGATTTATCCTTCCCGGTTTCAGACACTATCCTCTCTACGATAGAAAGGTCTATGTTGTTCTTATTTCCGCTTTGCATTTCTATTTTGACTCTCCACTTATGCAATATAAAAGTTTATCAGTCCGAATGTACATCCTGGAACCTGAAAAAGCCATAGAAGCCGACAGCTTTTCCCCTATTTCGATTGTATTTACAAGCTTTCCGGCAAGATCAAACACATACACCTTTCCTTTTTGCGAAGGTATGTATATATAATTTTCAGTTACAGCGGGTGAAGCCCAAAAATCATCTTCTAATTCATACTTCCAGATAATTTTACCGGTACCTGCATCATGACAAACAATATAACCGTTCATAGCAACTATTACTTTTGACTTTACAGCAACCGGAGCATTTATCGCCTGACTTTCTTCTTCATGCTCCCAAATTATATTTGTTTTGGTTATATCACCCTTTCCCTCCGGATTGATCGCGAAGACAGTTGTTTGAGAACCGACGCTCATTACAAATACTTTTTCATCCGTATAGGCAGGAGAGGTTGAAACTTCCCCCGAAAGGCATTCAGCCCGCCATAGTTCTTTTCCCGTTACAGGATCATAAGCTATTACCATTGAGGTTCCTGTTGTTATCAGTTCTTTTTTTCCTTTATAGTCTATTATTATCGGAGTTCCCCAGGAGGCCCCGTCAGGTCTTTTTGTTTCCCATATTATTTTCCCGCTCTTTTTATTCACGGCATATAGCTTTGACATACCTTCCCCGCTCTGATCCACCTGCAGAAGTATTTTATCTTCAAAAAGCAAGGGTGAAGAAGAAAGCCCGTAGGTATTTTCAGGTTTACCGAAGAATTTTACCCATTGCTGTTTCCCGTCAAAATCAAAACAAACAAGTATGTTAGTTGCGAAATAAGCGTAAACATATTTTCCGTCAGTCACCGGCGTAGGCGAAGCATAACCTGCACCTCCGGCCTCCTCCGACATAACCTCAATATCGTCAGTATTTGTTTTTACCATTACCATTGAAGACCAAACCAGCTTACCTGTTGAAGCGGAAAAAGATAAAACTTTAAGTTTCTTCTCCCCACTCCCTGTAACGAAAAGCCTGTCTTCGAATACTATCGGTGAACTATAAGCTATTACAGGCATATCTATTTTCCAGGAAATATTTTCACCTGTTTTAACATCCCAGGTTACAGGATACTTTCCGGATGTAACAACACCTTGCCCGGTAAACCCGCGAAAACTTGACCATTGCATTGAAAGATCGGCGCTTGTTTTTGTTTCAGCTTTCAACTGCCAGGGGAATCTTTCCTTCCCCCATGTTGAAAATAGAACAAGAAATAGTATCACAACAATAGCGGTAACAGTTGAAGAAAGAAGAGTAATATTATTCCCTTTAATTCTTGCCAAGTTGTATCCAGCGTCACCGTTTTTCTTCACCTCGGGCAACTTCTCACGAAGAAGCGTATATCCCCGGAAAAACAGTAGAGATAATATAAGAAAACCTATACAAATATCTTTTCCGTTTTCAAAAAACTCTGTCTTACCAAAATAGAGTGCTCTTTCCTGAAAATCAATCTCTCTGAAATGTTCCAACAGGGCTTTATTGGCGGGATTTTTTTCTATTTCCTGTTGGGCCTTCCCAACCACCGTAGAATCTTTAATATTCCCGGTCATACCTGTAAAGCAAGCATAAACAAGTACTGCTGCAGCTACGACAGTAATGACCGCGGAAGCGACAGCTGCCTGCTTTAACGTAATTCGGAGTATATCAATTAATCTTTTATTCATTTTTCTTTTTCAATGCTTCTCTATGTATAGGACAATCCATAAAACACCTGCCGCATGAAACACAGCGGGCGCTGTCCGGTTCGTAAATCTCTCTTTTTACTCTTCTTGTCGAATAAGCAACCTGTATTAAAAGAACAAGCAGTATAAAAACACCAAAGAACACCCCTCCTGATTGAAATTTCTGTTTTATTTCCTCCGCGCGTTTAAAAGGAGCCCCTTCCCCCTCCCCCTTCTTAACAAATTCCAAAGCATTTACTGACAGTTCTTTCTCCGCAACAACGCCCTTATCAAAAGCATGTATTTCATAGGCTAATTTAACATCAGAGTTGTAACCCGAAAAATATCCGCCTGCGAAATATCCCAGGAATGCTCCAAAAACAATGGTAATAATAAATGCAGCTATAAAAAAGCCGGGTCTGCTTTTTCTTTTTGGCAGATTTTCCGGTTTATTAATTGCTCCAAAAGGACAGGAGTTCTCACAGAGGTTACAGACAACACACTTATCCGGAGTTACCGTCACTTTATATTTACTAACGATAGCTAAAGGTTTAAGAATTGCAGAATATGGGCAGAAGAATCTACAGTAAGGCCTGCCGATGACTGTAGACAGGAGAACAAACACCCCTCCGGTTACAAACATATAGAAAGGTCCGGTCATACGGAAGAACGGAACGAACGGGTCAAATTTGCAAATAAGGAATACCGTATTATTTACGGCAAAAAGCACCGCTGCCCCGAGATAAATGTAGGCAATCACAGCGAGTGAGCGGTCAAGCCATTTTGGAATACGGATTTCTTTGATAAGCAGAAGATCTTGAAGAGCTCCGTGAGGGCAGGCTCCCCCGCAATACGCACGCCCGAAGAAGAGCGCAGAGATGAGCGGCAGCGCAAATATAATAACCACAGAGACCGGGATATAGTAACCCGGATTAAAAATAGCAGCAGCCACATCCTGTATAGAGCCGATAGGACAGATACATCCTTCTTTATAAAAGCCAAAATAGGCGAGGGAAAATAGTGATATCATCATTATTATATTTCGGGATCTTTTCTTCAGGGACGCCCAGGCGGATAGAAGTACGACTAATGCGAGAACCAAAATATCAATGTAAGCCAGTTCTCCTGACCGGGCTGCCGGCTTTTCCATTACAGGCCTCACATAATTAGTTTCAAACTCCGGTGGCGGAAACTTATACTCAGAAAATACAGCTGCTGCGCCAAGACAGACAAACAATAACGATATGAGAAACACCCGCAGCTTATTTCTCATTGTTCTCCTTGGTTATATATGGAGTATCTGAAGGCACCCTTACAAAAGCATTACTTGGACAGGCTTTTGCGATAGTACATTCATTGCAGTTTTTGCACCTGTCATGCCTTACTTGCAGCTGTAATGAGCCATTTCCAAATGAGGTACAGCCTTTTACGCATTTCCCGCACCCTACACAACGCGCTTCTTTAATAGTATATTCATAATATGGTTCTTCAATGAATTTCCGGCTAATAGCACCCGTCGGACATAGTTGGTTTTCCGCCCCCGTATTTAACTCCCGCTGTCCGGGCGTAAAATATCCAAAACAAAGGTTACAATACCCGCATATCGAAAAATTATGCACGCATTTTACCGCAGATACCCGTAGAACGCACTCAGTAGCGCATTTTTCGCACTGTGTGCACTTTAAAGGGTCAATCTGCCAGACAGCCTCTTTGCGCTTGACCCGACCCAATACCGCTCCGGCAACGCCTCCGAGGGAAAGGAGAAAGGCCCAGCGGACCACTTGACGAAGGAAATCCAGCCTAGAGATCTTATTTGTTTTATCGTTTTTCAATTTCCAACCCTCTTCAGAATTATAATGACTAAGTACTAGTGACTAATGACTATTTAATGTGGTATATAATTTTACAACTCCTTAACATAAACCCAGGACCTTGAACCTATCCTTTATTTTTCCATTTCTTTGTCAGCTCAGTTTTCGTCACAAGTGAACAGTTGCTTTTATCTTTACAGGAAAGGCATCTGTCATAATCGCGGCAGGTTTTGTCACTGAAGATACTTTTAATAGTCAAAAAACCCGCAAGCGAGGCAATTATTCCGGCGAAAGTATAACGGACGGCGCGTTCAATAAGCTCTTTTCTAGTAATCTTAGTGTTCTTTTTCAACTTATAGCTCCTTAGCACTAAAAACGTTAAAACATTCCACGTTATCACGTTACTCACGTTCTACACTATGGTGTTATTTCTTATTATTACACAGACACTGCAGACACTGGATCCCCGATAAGAACACTCGGGGATGACAGAAAGAGAGAGCTTATCTGTCGTACCTTTTATCAGCCTTCCGTCCTCTGTCCTCGATTTTTTGCTGCGCCTCTGCGCCTCCGCTCTTCCGCGCATCCTGCATTATTTCAAGTCTATTGCTGCCAACTCGCCCATATTCCTAATATATAGTATGCCATTTGACATCACCAGCGGTGCCCAAATCTGATCTCCTTCAAATATCTTTGTTTTGTAAAGCTTTTTATATCCTATAGAAGAGGCTTCGATCATAAAGAGTTCTCCGGTTTCATTTAAAACGTATAGTTTATTATCGGCAATGAGATAACTGCCCAGACCAAACTCCTCCTCACCGCTATCCCAGAGTACTTTCCCGTCTAAATTCAGACATTTTAACTTTCCCATAGAGATCCCGAATATATGATTATTATATAGTATTGGAGTATGAACGTGGGAGCCAAAAACTTTCCCTTTCAGCCTGACCTCTTCCTTTAAAAATATCTCTTTACCTTCTTTTCTGAGAGAAAGTATAACACTGCCGGCATTATACCCTCCCGTAAAAAGTACTCTGTTTTTTTCTATTACCAAAGGCGAAGGTACATTTGCCATTTTGACTTTCCAATCTTTATGCGTAAAAAGTAATCTTCCATCATCCGCTGAAATTCCGAAAGCCCCGATCTTTGAACAGCTCAAATACATTTTCACCCCGTCGACGGTTATCTTAGTCAGGGAATTATGAGTCATACCGTACTCTTCCTTACAAGCCGTCTCCCAAACCGGTTTTCCTGTTGTCAGATCAAAAGCCGCAGCCAGTACAGACACCCCATAGACAGCAATAATAACTTTATCCCCGTCAATGTACGGATTTTGCCCCGCATACCATTTTGGTACCGTTGTTTCATACTCCTTGACCAGGTCCTTTTGCCAAACAACCAGCCCCGTAACCCTGTCAAGACAAGTTATTACACATTGGGTCCCGAACGTTACGACATATTTATCCGTTACCGAAGGCATGGTTCTTGCATAATCATACTTTGTTTTTTCCATCTTAGAAGAATACGCAGAACGCCACTCTTCTTTTGCAGTTTTCGAATCTAAACACCGCACCACGTCTTCTTCTTTTGCCAGATCGTAATCAAGAAAATATATTTTATCGCCATAAACCACAGGCGCAGCAAAACCGCTCCCGACCTTTATCCGCCAAAGTTCTTTCAGCCCGTCCGCAGGCCAGACTTTCAATAATTTAGTATCATTAACAATATTATTCCTGTCAGGCCCCATGAATTGGGGGAAATTGGCGGAGAATAATACGGATGTTGATATTGCGAGTAATATTAATACTATTTTCATAGTAAATCCTCCGATTCAGAATTAATGACTAAGTACTAGTGACTAATGACTATTTATGGTAGCTGTAAACAGCGATATTTATTTAAATTTTACCTTCTTTTTTTTATTTTACTTTTTTTAGTATAAGTCCTTTTCATTTTTTTGACAACCTTTTTCTTTCTGCCTACAATATATTCTTTTGACCATTTAACAATTACTGTTATTACCACAATAACTACAGTTAAAAGCAGAAGCGTCAGAGGTAGATCCGTTTTTAATATTTTATACAGTATATTTCCTTTTTTAGAAGAAATAAGTTTATTATCTTTATAGGTTTCTACCGAATACTCTCCATTAGTATCACAATAGTTACTTGTTTCTCCTTCAAGCTTGCCATTTTTATAATATTTTTCTTCCTTTAACTCACCATATTGATCAAAACATTTGCAAACGTCCTCTTTTTTACTATTTCTATATACACCAACCTCATTTAATTTGCCTTTCCAATATGACTCAAATTTACCGTTCTTTTTACCATCCTTGTAGAATCCAACTTCACAAGACTCACCAGTCTTGCCGTATAGCCTATATTTACCTTCTAGTTTACCAGTTTTATAGTTGCACTCTTCGCTTGGCTGTCCATTATCATAATAAAACCTTACAATCCCGTCTAATAGATTATTCTTATAACTACCTTCTTCTACTACTTTGCCATTATTATATATTTTATACGTTTTATTTTCGTCACCATTGATATGAAGCCCATCCTGTTTAAGCGTACCATCTTCATAATATACTTTATATTTTCCAGTTTCAACACCATCCTTATTAGTCCCTTCGACTCTTACCTTGCCGCTTTTATAGTACAGCTTATACACTCCATTTTTCATTCCATTACTATAAGCACACTCCTCAGTCAGTTTACCATCTTCATCGAAAAACCTAATCATCCCTTCATCTTCCTTGCAGGTTCCGTTCTGATTAATCGAACCATTTTCATTATATATCTTATAAGGTCCATCTCTTTTTCCATTTTTATAAAAAAACTCTAATTTTATCTTTCCATTTTCACCATACTCTTTATGCCATCCCTCTCCTTTTCCATCTTTATAAAAAGACTCGCTTTTTGTCTTTCCATTTTCATAATACGTTTTCCCAATTCCATTTAACTTACCATCAAAATATATCGCTTTGCTCTTTAAATTTCCGCTTTCGTAAAGCTCCTTGTACAATCCGCATATTTCGTTATTTTCAAAAGCATATTCACACGCAACCTTTCCATTATTATAATATATTTTGCTAACCCCTTCCCTTTTTCCATTTTTATAACTCCATTCACCTTTCAATTTCCCATTCGGATAATACTCCTTCACTATTCTATCGGATATTTTACCGTTATTTTTGACCAATTTTTCATTTTTATCATATAATTCAGACGCTATTTCTTTCTTATCTACAAAGAAATTAACTTTATAACTACCATCCGAGTTTATAATTGTCTTTCTAGTTATTTCCGTTAGTCCGGACGCGGCTATCACAAAGAATATTGCAAGTACTGTTAATGCTTTTCTCATTTTTCTCCTAAAGTCATACAAAATTACTTAACAGACACTGGATCCCGCCCTCCTTAAAGATTGGCGGGCAAAACAAAAGGTATCTGAGTACGGGATGACAGAAAAATTGTAATTTTTCTGCCATTCAATCTTTATAAATCTATTCGCGGAAGCTTTTTCCCGCGCACATTAAATAGTCAGTAGTCAATAGTCCTTAGTCATTTTCTTTCGAAAATTCTTACTTTCTTTTCCGCCGAATCTAACGCGTAAACTCTATTCTTAGAATCCACTGCAAGTGCCATATTGATGCATTTTTCATTAAAAGATGACGGCGGGGCTACTACGCCTATAAATTTTCCTGTTTTGCCGTATAGCTTTATCCGAGGCAGACCCTTTTCGCTTGTTATGAAACTGCCGTCACTCATGATCGCGAAGTTAGCGGGGTTACAGCAGCCGATAAACTCTTCCAGCTTTGAACCGGCTTTTCCCCAGGTAAATAGAAGCACACCCTGAGGAGAGTATTTTTCCAGACGGAGCATTCCGGTGTTTGCCACCCAGAGGTTTCCATCCTTATCAAAGTCCAGGTCCATATGCGGGCTGGGGATGATAAAACCTTTTATTCCTTTAGCCGCATCTTTTCTGCCAAACTCATAAAGATACTTGCCGTTTAGATCAAACACCGAAACCCTTCTATTCCCGGCATCTGCGATAAATAATCTGCCCCCGTTTATTTTCATAGAGGTGATATATTCGAACTCACCGGGGGCCTTGCCTTTCTTCCCAAAACTTCTATTTACATCCTTATAAACAACATCCTGAAGCGCCGCATATATGATACCAGTTCCCATTACGGCTATTGCTGTAACTTTCTTCACAGTCGGAATCTCCGAAAGCAATTTTCCATTTGCATCAAATGTTTTTACCCCGGTATCCCCGCAAATGTATATCCTGTCTTTTTTGTCAATTACTATTCCTGTTGCCGCATCAAATTCTGTCTTAAAACCCGGCAACTCCTTATGAACCTCTGCGGACTTACGTCCGGAGTTTCGGCGAGTGGAATTCAATTTATTATTCATGCCGCATTCATCCACGGAGTTACCTCCGTGGTTTTCTGCGGCATACTCGCCATAAAGCACAAGCTTTGGGTCAACTTTCTTATACTCCTCAATATTATATTTATATTTCGCGTCTAATTCTCCGGTTTCCAGTCCTGCTTTATCATTCCCCGGAATATAGGGATTATCCGGAACAAGCCAGAATGTTAAGGCGAAGCCCGTTAGCAACCCGATTGCTAGAATGATTAGACTGTATTTGAGCTTTTTAGAGTCCATTTTTCCTTTTTAATCCAACCGTTAAACGTTACACGTTATACAATAATGTATTATTATATAATCAAAAGAAAATCGACACTGGATCCCCGATAAAAACACTCGGGGATGACAAAAATGTATTATAAATTGCTTATCGTTCATTTTTGTCACTTTGTACTTTTATATTTGCCCTTTATCCTCTGTCATCAATCTCTTGCTGCACCTCTGAGCATCTGCGCTTCCGCGCCTCAGGCATTCACCTCAAGTCCACGCACACCATCTCCGTCAAGTCTTTTGCCAGCAGTTTTCCGTTCACGATCACCAGCGGGGCCCAGGCTTCATGGCCGTTTAATATCTTCATACTTCCCAGTTCTTCATATTTTAATGGGTCTGCTTTTACTTCGTAAATGATCCCGGTCATATCGTTAAGAGCAAGTATTACTCCTGCAGGATCGACAAGGATAAAGGGACCAAGGCCAAACTTTCTATCACTCCCGCTCTTCCATAACTGTTTTCCTGTTTCATCAACACAGACAAGCTGTCCGTCAGGGATAACTCCGTAAAAATATCCTTTGTAATAAACCGGAGTTGTCTGCTGTGAAGCAAAAACAGAAGCTTTAACCTTAAATATTTCCTGAAGTTTATATCCTTTCTTGTTTTCCTTTGTCAAACGGAGATATTTACTGCCGGAATCATACCCGCCGGTAAAAAATATTTTTTCATTATCTACGATAACGGGAGTCGGAACATTCGCAATATTTATTCTCCAGGACGGATCCGTCCAGAGTATCTTTCCGTCTTTTGCCGCTACAGAAACAACACCGGAAGAGGCGCAGTAAACATATTGTTTTTCCCCTTTAAAGTTCAAGATCGCGACGGAAGAATGCGTCATTTTATACGCGCCTTCAGGATTTTTAGTGATCCACTTTGCCCTTCCGGTCCTTAGTTCAAGCGCTGTAATCAATACTTCTTTTCCCGCGGGAGCAATTATTGCAAGTTCACCGTCAATTAAAGGACACTGCCCCGCATACCATTCGGGCACCTTTGTTCCATACTCTTTAACAAGATCTTTCTTCCATAGGAGCTCTCCGGTTACAGAATCAAGACAGGTCAGATGCCCCAGAGGCCCCATTGTAACCAGATACTTATCAGTAACGGCAGGCATTGTTCTGGTCATACCGTGATTTCTTTTTATCTTTACAGGATAATTATACTTCCAGATCTCTGCACCGTCTTTAAAGGATAAACACCTTATTGAATCTTCCTTTTTACTCCGGTCATAATCAATAAAGTAAACCCTGCCATTATTTACCACCGGCCCCGCATATCCTTCCCCTGTCTTCACACGCCAAATAATTTTTGCAGGCTCTGACAGGTGTTTAGGAATAATACCTCTTCCCATAGTAACAATATTGGTCTGATCTGAGCCCCGGAATTGCAGCCAACTGCCTTTTTCTTCTGAAGGCAGGCCCGTACCATTGTATAACTTTCCTTTTCCGTCCGAGGGCTTTGTTGCTTTTTCTTCAACACTGTTTTTTAAGCCGTCAACTTTTTGCTCTTTTGGAACTCTATATTCAATATCATTAACAGAGGATTTACCCAGCCATTCAAACAGAATAACACCGCCAATTACAATAATTAAAACCGTAACCGCCGAAGGAATACTTTTATCTGATTTCATTTTTCTTTTTTCCCGGAAAAGCAATAGACTATTCCACCCGAGGTACCAAAGACTATTCTTCCGTCCGAAACAGACAGAGAGCCCGTAATAGCGCTTCCGGTGTCATATTCAAATACTTTTTTTCCGTCCGCGGTTTTCACACCGTACATTTTCCCGTCACTGCTTCCAAAATATACGGTTTCGCCTTCCTTACTTTCTACAACAACCGGGGAAGAGTCAATTCCTTCTTTCGCAGTAAAAGTCCAGAGAAGCTTCCCGTTTTCCTTGTTAAGACAGCGCAAAAAATTGCCGCGGGTACCAAATATTACACGCTCTTTTGTCACTGCCGGAGAGGAGGAACACTGATCATTCTCCTTATTAAAATAGTTCCAAATAATTTTTCTGTCTTTAATATCAGCAGAAAAGAATTTTCCGGTCAAGGAAGAGATAAATACCTGACCGCCGGACACGGCAGGCGAACTCGCGATATTGCTTTCCAGGGAAATATTAAACTCTTCTTTGCCGGAAGGGATATCAATAAACCTGAGGTTACCGTCACAACCTGCTATAATTACGCTGTTCTCAAAAACGGCGGGAGAACCATGGACGGGAGATTCTGTTTCGAATTTCCAAAGAAGCTTACCGTTTTTTCTGTCAAGGAAATACAAGCTGCCGTCATAACTCCCGAACAACACCCCGTTTAAAGCATAATTTGGAGAGGAAATTATCTTGTCTTTTTCTTCAAATCTCCAGATTTCTTTACCGGTGACTTCATCAAGCGCGTAAAAATAACCCATTTCATCCCCGAAAAATACTTTTCCTTCCAGGACCAAAGCCGAAGAAGAGATCTCACCTTTAGAGAAAAATTCCCATTTTTTCTTTCCTGTTAAAATATCAAGAGAGAGAAACTTTTTCCCTTCTGTCCCGATATGAACAGAAGTATTTGTTAGCGCAGGAGTAGAACCTATCTCGGCACCGGTATCATAACTCCATAGTAATTTAAGTGATTTTAAGAGTTTATCCGATGCTACCCCTGTCTGGGCAGTATTTCCCCTGAATTGCGGCCACTCAGCGGTTAAAGATGAGCTTACGAGCAAGACAAATATGATATACATCGGAAAATATGATATTCTTTTCATCTGTAGTTTCCTTGCTTAAGCCTGTTCATAAAGTTTGTAAAGTTAATAAGGTTTATAAGGTTATATAATAATGTGATGTTTATTATTTAAAAACATAATGCAGCACTCTACATATTCTGACTGTCGAGCTCAACCTGCTTTATTATTTTTCTATTCTGACTTTGTATCTCGAACTCGCGCCAATAATTGCTCCGACAATATCTGCGGCCCAATCCAGGATATCCATACTGCGCTCAGGAACAAAACTTTGATGATATTCATCTGTCATTCCGTATAAAGAAGCAATTAATACCGCTGCCAGCACAGCTTTATTTGTCTTTATATTATGAGCCTTTCTAAGGGCAAAGTATATTAATGAAGATAATATAAAGTATTCGGTCATATGCACAAGCTTGTCGGAATTTGGTATAAATTCAAAAAGACCGGCACCCGGGGGATTTGACCGTGATGACATGTAAAAGATACCAAAGGCAAACAGAACAGCCGGCACCCAGGAAGATAACTTTTTAAAGATGGACATTTTATTTCACCTCTACAAGTTCTTTCTCAAATATACTCAAGATATGCAGATCCTTTTTTATTTCACCATCAGCGAAAGCCGCAGCACCGGTAACAAGATCTATCGAAGAAATATTGCTTATTGCGTTTTTTACTTCTTCTTTTGAGCCGGCGCCTCTGCCTATGGCATGAAGCAATATATTTGCAGCATCATAAGCTGCCGCAGAATAATAATCAGGTTCTTCAAAATAAGTATCTTTGTAAGCTTGAATAAAACCGGCAACTTTCGGGATCGCGCTACCCGGATAAAACCCGGCGGTAAAATATAGTTCACTTTCATTTAATTTCATGTTAGATATGAATTTTTTATCATTAAGCCCTGTCCCTCCGAGATAGGGCACCTTTAATTCAAAGAAAACCAGATGCGAAATAATACTTTCCGCATCGTACAAACTCACAGGCATATAAATCACCTCAAGCCCGTTCGGATTGGTTATAAGTTTGTCAGAAACGGAAAAATCAAAAATCACATCAACAACATTTTTGTCATTCATTTTTTCCAAAGTAACCTTTGCGGAATAACTAAGAGGGTTTTTCTCAAAGATCTCGCCGGTAACAACAAGGTCCGCCCCAAAATGCGCAGCTAAAGACTTTTTGTCAAAACCATTTTTTGCAATGTGCGCCTTTACTTCCGCAAGTTTAGACAGTTTCGTATCCTTAAATTTCCCGAGCCCGTAGCTTAACTTTTCGGATATTATCTGTCCGTAATCCGTCTCTTCCGAAAGCTGTTCTTTATCCCTGCCGGAATTTACGAATTTAACAAGCACTAAATTGTTCCTCTTTTTATCCGTAGCCGGCGGCAAGAAAGCACGTACCTGAGTAACCAGTTTGGAAACAATACTTTCAAGATTATTTTTATCTGTGGACATAATATCTTTGATAATATGAGGATCAATCCCGCCGAGTGAAACCATCTGCTCTTTATAATCAAAAGAACCTTCTTCAAACATTTCTTCTTTTGTCACTTCTCCGCCCAGCCTGATTAATTCTTCCTTATAAGCCAGAGCACAAACCTTACCGTAGGGATTATTAGAAGGATATATTATTGCCGCTTTTTTCTTTTTTAAAGTGTTTACAGTAAACTCAGCCATCACTCTGCCTTCATCTTCAGGATAAACCGCATCCGAAAAGAAATACTGATTTCCTTTAACCTTTGAGAGAGCCGCCGCAGTGGGAGAGACGGTAACCAGCCTGTAGTTTTCCGCAAGAGTTTTAACCTTCTGAAGCAAGCTGTTCTGGACAGGCCCGACAATACCCGAAAAGAGCGGATCTTCTGCCGAGACCTTATAAAATTTCTCAAGCAAATCTTCGCCGCCCTCAGTATCCTGATACACGGAAGTAATCTCCGTATTGTTTTGTTTATTAAAAACACTGATTGCAAGCTCTACCCCGTTTTTAGCTTTCAAGCCGTTTCCCGCAGAATCCCCGGCAAGCGGAAGGATAACGCCTATTTTAAGATTTTTACATTTTACATCATACTTAAAGATATCAGTTTTCGGCTTTTCCACAGGAATTACAGTAACAACCTCTTTTTTTTCTTTTCTTAAGGTATTTTCTTTCACCGCACAGGAAAAGAGAAAGAAGGATCCTGCTATTATAAGGCCTATTTTTTTCATTTACACCTGCCAGTTAATGGATTCAAAATCTTTTGTCGGCACATTTACCACAATATTCCCCATAACCGGCCACTTTTCTATTTCGTTCGCACCTTTTTTTACAACAAAAGAAAAAGCTACTGACTCGCCTTCCAGAAGGCAAAGTTTTTCAAAAGGTATTGCAATTTCCACCACCTTTATAGCTTTTATTCTAATACCTGCTGTCTCTTTATTTATCCAATTCTTTTTATCTTCAGTCTGGGAAGCAAAATCATGTAATATATCCCCTCCAAGATTATTCAAGTCAAAACTAATTTTATAAAAATACCTGCAAAATATTATTATCTCAAAATTATAATCCTTGTACTTTTCTACGGATAAAGGCACATTAAAATCCATTCTTAGATACAACTGCGCATTATCAAAACCAAAATACAGCGCTTTTGTAATTGTTTCAGCCCGGTGGATAGCAGCTCCTGCTTTAATAACTTCAAATACTCCGGCCGCGCTCCACTCATAAAAGTTAGTTATCTTCCCGTCTATAACCGGTTTGATAAAACCTGTCACTGCAATTTGAGGAATTACGGCTTTTGCATCATTTATCACCGGAGTTAACAGATACGGAGGCACTTTTTTACCGGCAAACTCGTAAATATTAGAAAGGTGTTTTCTGAAAAGTTTGTCAAACTCTTCATCCTGGACAGAAGAATGATCATCGCCATACCACCAGTTCCAGTCACTCCCTTCAGAAATAAGCATTTCCTCCATTATCTTTTCATATGCGTCAGGATCCCTTGCTTTTATCTCGTCTTTCCAGTTATTAAGGTCTTGCCGCACTCTATTCAGATAATCCCAGGCTTTAATATCTTCTTCATGCCCAATCCAGATATAAAAATCATGATTTATCCAGGAGCCGGGATACAGGTAAGGAAGTGTTTCTTTAGGCGGAAATTTTTCCAGATAATCAGATACAGTTGTCGTTTGTATCCGAGAATCTTTTGAAAGCCTGTCATAAAGCACGTTAAAAAAGTCCAATGCATTGTTCTTATAGTATTCCCAGGCATTTTCCCCGTCTAATATAATGCTTATTAAAGGATTTTGAATGTCGGTAGAATTTGCTATTCCGTATATTTTTTCTATAAAATCATTTACGGCTGCTTCCGCATCCCATTTTGAATACAAAAAGCCAATGGCATCCGCAAGCTCTTTATTCCTGAATATTATATTAACTTCTGAGCCGTTCTTTTTGACGATGTATGGTTTGTAAAGATAATTATTTTTACCGCTGAATATCTTAAGCGAATGCATGAGAATCTCCTCATCCGAAGAGATCCACTTTATACCGTATCCGGAAAGAAGCGGTATTATATCTTCACTTACACTGCCTTCTGCCGGCCAAAGACCTTTTGGTTTAACACCAAAAGTTTTCTCATGGAGAATAACAGCGCGCTTAACCTGTTCCTCCGCATCTTCCGGAGCAGAAAATGTAAAGTTCATATTAAGCCGCGGCAGTGAGACCTTTGCAATTGAAGTATCATAAACAAGAGGAAGAATAGGATGGTAAAAAGGGGTTGTAGTAATCTCTATCTGTCCGCGCTCCATAACTTCTTTATATTTTGGAATAATTCTAGCGAGCAGCTCTTTCTGCTTTGTCATAACCACTTGCTTGTCGGTCTCGGTAAATTTTCTGCCTTTAGCTTTCAAAGCCAGAAGCAAAGGGTCTTTTTCAACGGTAAGAGGATCAAACCAGGAGAGGTTAAACCATACCTGAAGGTCAAGATAGTCCTGCACGGTAAATCTCAAAGCAATCTCAGGAAGCTCTTTCTGCGAAACATAATAACCGCGTTTCTCCAGGAGTTCAAAATACCGAGGGTACGGCTTTATCATATTATCCCAGTTAGCCATAAAGCAATTCCACAATATAAAAGCTTTATCATCCGGATCAAGTTCTGCGGCCTTTTTCTCTGTCAACTCAAATACTGTATCTGTCGCATTATTAAAAACATAATCGTTTAGCTGGGAAATAAGAGAAGGCACAAGGTTAAATGTCTGTTTGATTTTCGGATACTTATCCAGCAGTTCAACCATAAAATGGTAATCTTTGGCACCATGAAGGCGGACCCAGGGCATTTCATACTTTCCCGTAGCCAGATCCTTGTAATAAGGCTGGTGCATGTGCCAGACAAAAGCTATGTAAATGCTGTTATCGCCCATTAAGAAGCTTTACCTTCCAATATTCTGTTTAGCATTATCAACAAAAGGTGAAGTCGGATATTTATTAACAATCTCCTCATATCTTGACTTAGCTTCTTCGGTTTTACCCGAGAGTTTGAGGCACCTTGCCTGACTGGACAGAAGTTCATCACGGCTTGAATAGTCCCTAAACTTCTTCAGCGCTTCCTCATAAACTGCAACCGCTTTTGTATAGTCCTTTAATTCTTCATACGAATAAGCAAGAGAGATATATATTATCGGTTTCATAACTCCCGGAACACTCTTCTTTTTAGCAATTTCAAGTGCTTTTGCCGCAGCATCAAATTTCCCGAGACGGTAATTAGCCTCTCCCAGATAATATAACGCCTCTCCGGTAAAATTAGTATTCGGATAGTCTTTATCTATATCCTGCAGCAAAGGTACGACCCCCGCATAATCCCCGTTATAAAACTTATATACCGCAGGCCCGAGCTTATTCTTAACGGTATTATCACGGTTAACCTGGCAATTTCTCAGCATGAAAAGAGCAACTACAGCAATAACCACGTAAAAAAGAATATCCAGCCACTTCTTGGTATTCGCCGGGTTCCTAAAATACTCCACAACCTTAGCCGTGAAAGAAACCAATTCATCGGTGTGCATCGTCTTTTTAAATTCTTCTTTTTCTTTATTCATTTTAATTTCTCCTCTGCTATATATTTTGTATTTTTTAAAAGTAAAAGCGTCTGGGCATTGCTAAGTCCCGCTCCGAGCGCTATTTTCACTCCTTGCGCAAGTGTAACAATCTCCCCCTGACGATGGCTGTCCGTGCTTAATACCATTTTTGCGCCTGTCTGCAAAGCAAGTTTTGCCACATGCCCGTTCGTCAGTGAATGCCCCTGTTTGGTAGTGATCTCAATGTAAATACCCCGTTTTTTTGCAAGCTCCATCTCTTTCTTCGTGATCAGCCCGGGATGCGCAAGAATATCGATATCGGAGTTTAACGCTTCAAAATTAGTCCCCGGCCTTACCGGTTCGGCAATTGTCTCCCCGTGAACCAACACCAGTTTTGCCCCGAGTCTTCTCGCTTCTTTCGCCAGAAAACATATTTGTTTGGGAGCAACATGGGTCAGCTCAACACCCGGAACCGCCTGTACCGAAGCAAAATACTTATTAATATCTCGGCAAACACGTACTGTCCCCGCCACCAAGCTTTCCAGATTGGACGAATCCGCGTGATCGGTAATCCCAAAATACGAATACCCGTTTATTTCACAATGACGCGCCAATTCCGACGGTATAAGCTCCCCGTCAGAGTGGATAGTGTGGTTGTGTAAGCTGATCATTTTCATAAAGCCTCGCTATACGTCCGTAAAAGTCTTTAAAGGTCTATAAGCATAGCTTTTCTCGCTATGTATGATATCGACCTGTCAACATTCGTTGACAGAGCGAGATAAAAGTCTGTAAAAGTAAAACCTCGTAACATATTATTAAAAGCAAAACACATCTGTCATCCCGTACTAAGATACGGGATCCAGTGTCTTTATAAGGTAACCTCCACCTACATTTTAAAAACCTTATGCATTGAAATTTGCCTTCGGCAAAATGGTGGGCCCGAGAGGAATTGAACCTCCAGCGCGCGGTTTAGGAAACCACTGCTATATCCATTTTAGCTACGGGCCCGTTTTTGCTTCTGCAAAAACAGAGCAATCGAACAATAGAACATTAGAAAACAGACTCCTTATTTCGATTGCAGTCTATTGCTCAATTGTTCTATTTTCAAAACAATCTTTTTTACTTTTTCCAAAAATCATTCAAATCAGTTGATTATATCAGAAATACATGACCATTTCAAAAGGTTTTTACCGGAAAATGCTTGATTTTATTGAGGGTTTTAAGAGAATTTACTTTTTGAAAGTTTTATTTTTGTATGTTTTTGTCTCAATCAATTTGCCATTTTCATCATACTTTTCACTACTTAGAATATTTCCATCTTCATCAATCCTAATCTCATTTAATTTACCATTTATGTATATGTATCTTTTAGTTTTTCCTACAAATTGTAATTTCTCTCCTCTAACACCTTCAAAAACAAGGTGTCCATCCTCATCATATTCCTTATACTCTCCCATTTCCCGTCCATCCGTACATTCCTGTTCAGAATTTATCTTTTTGTGTAAATAATACGTCTTTTTTGTTCCGAACATTTTCCCATTTTCATATGGAGTCTCTGCTAAAATACTACCATCAGGAAGATATTCAATAACAACTCTGCAATTCCCCCGGTTTAGTGGACTACTTGTTAAGTTGGTAATAGTCGCTCTCTGACTGATCGGGACTTTTGTACCCGTTGTAC